>NZ_JBVHLF010000008.1:49974-121863 GCF_055559155.1 Kitasatospora sp. NPDC024654 | reverse complement strand
AGGGGACCAGGGGCTGGCGCACGGGTGCACCATCGATGGGGTGAGTGCGGTGGGGCGGGGGGGGGGGCCCCCCCCCCCCCCCCCCCCCCCCACAACCCCCCCCCCCCCCCCCCCCCCCCCCCCCCCCCCCCCCCCCCTCAGGTGGCTGACGCGCGTTGGAGGATCAGTGGTGGCCGTGGCCGCTGGTGATCTCCTTGTGCTCCTCGGCGGTCGGCTTGGCGATCTGGCCACCCTCGCCGAAGTAGCCCTCGGACAGCTTGGCGCGGGTCTTGGTCAGGACGCCGACCTTGCGGGCGACCCCGTTCTCGTCGACCTCGGCCGGCAGCTCCATCGGCTGGTACTGCTCGTGCGCGGTGAGGGTGTGCAGCTTGTCCTGCGGGAGCTGGGCGTGCACCTCGATGAACTCACCGTGCGGCAGGCGCTTGATGACACCGGTCTCCCGGCCGTGCAGCACCTTCTCCTTGTCGCGGCGCTGGAGGCCGAGGCACCAGCGCTTGGTGACGAAGTAGGTGATGACCGGCACCACGAACGACCCGATCCGAACGAAGTAGGTGATGTCGTTCAGCGACAGGTGGAAGTGGGTGGCGATCAGGTCGTTGCCACCACCGGCCAGCAGCACCAGGTAGAGCGCGATCCAGGCGGCACCGAGCGCGGTACGCACCGGGGCGTTGCGCGGGCGGTCCAGGATGTGGTGCTCGCGCTTGTCGCCGGTGATCCAGCCCTCGATGAACGGGTAGGCCGCGATCAGCGCCAGCACCAGCGGGAAGAGCATCAGCGGGATGAAGATGCCCAGGTTCAGGGTGTGACCCCAGGCCCTGATCTCCCAGCCCGGCATGACACGGATCAGACCCTCGGCGAAGCCCATGTACCAGTCGGGCTGGGCGTCGGTGGACACCTGGTCGGGGCGGTACGGGCCGTAGGCCCAGACCGGGTTGACCGAGGCGATCGCGGACATCGCCGCGATGATGCCGAACACCAGGAAGAAGAAGCCGCCGGCCTTGGCCATGTAGACCGGCATGAGCGGCATGCCCACGACGTTCTTCTCGGTCCGGCCCGGGCCCGCCCACTGGGTGTGCTTGTGGTAGAAGACCAGGATCAGGTGCGCGACCAGCAGGCCCAGCATGATGCCCGGGATGAGCAGCACGTGGATCGTGTAGAAGCGCGGAATGATGTCCGTGCCGGGGAACTCCCCGCCGAAGAGGAACATCTCCAGGTAGGTGCCGACCAGCGGGACGGCCAGGATCGCACCCTCCATGAACCGGATACCGGTACCGGAGAGCAGGTCGTCGGGGAGCGAGTACCCGAAGAAGCCGTCGAAGAAGCCCAGGCAGAGCAGCAGGAAGCCGAAGACCCAGTTGATCTCACGGGGCTTGCGGAACGCGCCGGTGAAGAAGACGCGCATCATGTGCACGAACATCGCGGCGACGAAGACGATCGCGGCCCAGTGGTGGATCTGCCGGATCAGCAGACCGCCGCGGACCTCGAAGCTGATGTTCACCGCGGAGGCGTAGGCCTCCGACATCCGGATGCCGTCCAGCGGCGCGTACGAGCCGTTGTAGACGACCTCGCCCATGCTGGGCTTGAAGAACAGGGTGAGGTAGACACCCGTCAGGATGATGATGATGAAGGTGTAGAGGCAGATCTCACCGAGCATGAAGGACCAGTGGTCCGGGAAGATCTTGCGGAGGTTGGCCTTGGCCAGGGAGTAGATCCCGAGCCGGCCGTCCAGGTAGTCCGCCGCGGCCTCGGCCTTGTTGGCGGGCTTGGCACGCGTGCTGGCCGGAGCGGCCTGCTGCGTGCTCGGGGTGGACGCGGAACTCATGCGCGCTCCCAGAAGCTCGGGCCGATCGGCTCGGCGAAGTCCTGTGTGGCCACCAGGTAGCCGTCGGAGTCAGTGGTGATCTTGAGCTGCGGCAGCGGGTGGCCGGCCGGGCCGAAGATCACGCGAGCACCGTCCGACAGGTCGAAGGTCGACTGGTGGCAGGGGCAGAGCGCGTGGTGGGTCTGCTGCTCGTAGAGGCTGATCGGGCAGCCGACGTGGGTGCAGATCTTCGAGTAGGCGAGCACGCCCTCGACACCCAGCGCGGCCGACTTGGCGTCCTTGAGGTCCTCCGGCTGGATCCGGATGATCATCAGGGCGTCCTTGGCGATCGCCTGCTGGAAGTCCTCGTCGCTCTCCTGCAGACCGTTCGGACGGGAGGCCGACGGGCCGGGCATGGCGAAGGTCAGCGAGCCGGTCGCGATGTCCTCGGGCTTCAGCGGCTCATCGGTGTTCATGTTGACGAGCCGGATCGGCGCGGCCGGGGTGGCCTCGGCCCAACCGGTGGAGTCGAGCTTCTTCTCCGGCAGCGGGCCGAGGTCGCGCAGCAGCATGACGCCGGACAGCGGCACCAGGGCCATCGAGCCGATCATGGTGTTGCGGAGCATCTTGCGGCGGCCGAAGCCGGACTCGGCGGCACCGGTCTTGAACTGCTGGATGACGTCCGCGCGGACCTCGTCGTCAGCCTCGATCGGGTGACGCTCGGCCGGCAGCTCGACGTCCGACATCAGGGTGCGGGCCCAGTGGACCGCGCCCGCGCCGATGCAGAAGAGCGCCACACCCAGGGTCAGGCCCAGCGCGAAGTTCAGCGCGCTGACGTGACCCAGCGGGAAGATGTAGACGATCTTCGCCTTCGGGATGCTCACGTACGAGGCGATGAAGCCGATGGTGGCCAGCATCGAGGTGACGAAGAGCAACGACACCTGGCGCTCGGCCCGCTTGGCGGCCCGCTCGTCGATGTCGGTCCGACGCGGCTCGTGGGGCGGCAGCCCCGGGTCCGCGAACGGGTCGTCGGCGACGGCGACGTGGGCGCCGTGCCCTTCGGAGGCGTCGTGGGCCTCCGGCAGCTTGTCGTCTGACATGTCGTGGCTCATGACTTCTTGGCCTTGGTGGTGTGAGCGGCAACCCAGATCGCGACAGCGATGAGCACGCCGAGCCCGAAGATCCAGCCGAACAGACCCTCGGTCACCGGACCAAGGCTGCCCAGCGACAGGCCACCCTGGTTGGGCGCCTCATTGGCCTGGTAGCGGACGAAGGCCACGATCTCCTGCTTCTGCTTCTCCGGCATGGTGCTGTCGGGGAAGGCGGGCATGTTCTGCGGGCCGGTCTGCATGGCCTCGTAGATGTGCTTGGCGGAGGTGCCCTCGAGGGAGGGGGCGAACTTGCCCTGGGACAGGGCGCCACCCGCACCGGCGAAGTTGTGGCACTGCGCGCAGTTGGTGCGGAACAGGTCGCCACCCTTGGCGATGGCGTCCGTCTCGGTGGAGGTGTACTGCTGCTGGGTCGGCGTCACCGGGCCGGGGCCCAGCGAGGCGACGAAGGCGGCCATCTGGTCGATCTGGTCCTGCGAGTAGATGTTCTTCTTGCTCGGGACCTGGGCGCCCGGCTGCTGAGCGGGCATCCGGCCGGTGCCGACCTGGAAGTCGACGGCGGCGGAGCCCACGCCGACCAGGCTCGGACCGTTGGCGCTGCCCTCGCCGTTGAGGCCGTGGCAGGAGGAGCAGCCGACGGCGAAGAGCTTCTTGCCCTCGTTGATGGCGAGCGACTGCGCGGAGCTGTCAGCCTGCGCCTTCTCGGCGGGCGCGAACGCGGCGTACAGCCCCCCGGTGGCCGCCAGGGCGAAGAGTAGGACGACCAGCGCCGCCAGTGGGTGGCGCCGTCGTGCGGAGAGCTTTTTCACGGAATTCCCCGATATCAGGACTGGGCGGTGTCAGGATCTGGTCGGCTGGTGGTGGGCCCGGCGCGCGGTTCGGCGTCGGCAGGCGGACACGGACAGAAGGACCCGGGCCGGTTCGGCCAGCGGGTCCGGCCGGCGGCCAGCGACCTGATCGGTTACTTGATCAGGTAGATGGTCGCGAAGAGGCCGATCCAGACCACATCGACGAAGTGCCAGTAGTACGACACGACGATCGCCGCGGTGGCCTGCTCGTGCGTGAAGCGCTTGGCTGCGTACGTCCGCCCCAGGACCAGCAGGAAGGCGATCAGACCGCCCGTCACATGCAACCCGTGGAAGCCGGTGGTCAGGTAGAACACCGAGCCGTACGGGTCGGAGGACAGCGACAGGCCGTCCTTCTTCACCAGCTCGGTGTACTCGAAGATCTGGCCGCCGATGAAGATCGCGCCCATCATGAAGGTGACCGTGAACCAGGTGCGGAGCTTCTTGACGTCACCGCGCTCGGCGGCGAAGACGCCGAGCTGGCAGGTGAGCGAGGAGAGCACCAGGATCGTGGTGTTCACGGAGGAGAAGGGGACGTTGAGGGCATGTGCCTTCTCGGTCCAGAAGCCTGGCCCCTTCACGGAACGGGCCGTGAAGTACATCGCGAAGAGGGCCGCGAAGAACATCAGCTCGGAACTCAGCCAGACGATGGTTCCGACGCTGGTCATGTTCGGTCGGTTGACCGATCCATGTGCGTGCCCGGTTTCTACTGCTGTTGCTGTCGCCACGACCGACATTATGTCGGTCCCTTATTCCGTCTTCACGTCGGGGGGTCTCCCTCGGAGTGTCCGGTGCGTGCGGTATGCCCGGATGGCGGCGGATGGGACGCCCCTGACGCGGCGGGTGGCGTGGGGCTCGCGTGCTTCGTGGTCCGATGCGGATTTTCTGACGGTTCGTCCGATCTGATCACTCCTTTGCCGTGCGCGTCCCGCCGTCGGGAGAGTGGTCGATCGGCTAGTGGAGTAGGCCGTCCGAGTGGTCCGCGCGGGTGGGGGTGACGGTGGGTCCTCCGGGTGGGTGAGCCCGGGGCGCACCGGGTGCGCGGGAGATCGCGGCGGACGCTCTCGGGGGCGGGTGATCCGGAGTAGCATCCGGAAGTGGTTGAACGTGGTCCGGATCACATCCGGCCCCCGTTGAACCGGCGGCACCAGCGGACGTATGAGGCACCTTTTTCCGAGACACCTGGGAGCAGGGACCATGGCGCACACGAGCGACGAGACCGTCACCGTTCTCGTCTACAGCGACGACCGCAACACCCGCGCACAGGTGACCACGGCGCTCGGCACCCGGCCGGCCGCCGACCTGCCGGCGGTGACCTATCTGGAGTGCGCCACCACCCCCGCCGTGCTGCGGGCCCTGGAGAAGGGCGGCGTGGACCTCTGCGTGCTGGACGGCGAGGCGGTGCCGGCCGGCGGGCTGGGCCTGGCCCGTCAGGTGAAGGACGAGATCTACGGCTGCCCGCCGGTGCTGGTGCTGATCGGGCGCCCGCAGGACTCCTGGCTGGCCGCCTGGAGCCGGGCGGACGCGGCGATCTCCCACCCGGTGGACCCGGTGGCGCTGGCCGAGGCGGCCGCCACGCTGCTGCGGGCCCGGGTCGGGGCGCGGGCACTCTCGCACAAGTAGCGGGACGGGCGTACAAGCAGCGGGACGGGCCGCCGCGGGGCGCGGCGGATCGTCTCAGCAGAAGAGAGGGGTCGCCGGATCGGACCGGCGGCCCCTCCTGCCTGGTTAGGCTGGCCGTACCCCCTCTCCGAACACAGAAGCGAGCTGGAGTCAGCCATGGTCGATCTGAAGCCTGCGAACGGTGGCAACGCGCCCGCGCAGGTGGTCCGCAGCTGGCCGGAGGTCCTCAACACCCTGCTGGGCGGCGAAGACCTCAGCCGGGCCGAGGCGGCCTGGGCGATGGACCGGATCATGAGCGGCGAGGCCAGTTCGGCGCAGGTGGCGGGGTTCATGGTCGCTCTCCGCGCCAAGGGCGAGACGGTCGAGGAGGTCTCCGGCCTGGTCGAGGCGATGTACGCGCATGCCGAGCCGCTGGAGATCCCCGGCCCGGCGGTGGACATCGTCGGCACCGGCGGCGACCGGGCGAAGACCGTCAACATCTCCACCATGTCGGCCATCGTCGCCGCGGCGGCCGGCGCCAAGGTGGTGAAGCACGGCAACCGGGCCGCCTCCTCGGCCAGCGGCTCGTCCGACGTGCTGGAGCGGCTGGGTATCCGGCTCGACCTGCGGGCCGAGCGGGTGGCCGCGGTGGCCGAGGAGGTCGGCCTCACCTTCTGCTTCGCCGCCCGGTTCCACCCCGCGATGCGGCATGCCGCGACGGCCCGGCGCGACCTCGGGGTGCCGACCGCGTTCAACATCCTCGGCCCGCTGACCAACCCGGCCAGGGTCACCGCGCACGCCGTCGGCTGCTTCGACACCCGGCTGGCCGGGCTGATCGCCGGCGTGCTGGCCGAGCGCGGCTCCTCCGCGCTGGTCTTCCGCGGCGACGACGGGCTGGACGAGCTGACCGTCTGCACCACCTCGCGGGTGTGGATCGTGCGGGACGGGCGGGTCACCGAGACCTGCTTCGACCCGCGCGAGGTGGGCATCGAGCTGGTCGGCATCGAGGCGCTGCGCGGTGCGGACGCCGAGTACAACGCCGACGTCGCCCGCCGGGTGCTGGCCGGTGAGCGCGGGCCGGTGCGGGACGCGGTGGTGCTCAACTCGGCGGCGGCGCTGGTCGCGCTGGAGATCACCGGGGCGCCGCTGGCCGAACAGTTGTCTGCGGCGATGGGCCGGACGGCGGCGGCGATCGACAGCGGTGCGGCGCAGCACCTGCTCAAGCGCTGGGCGGCGGCCACCGCCGCCGGCTGAGCCCGTCCGCCCGTGAGACCCGCACGTCGCTGACCTGCGGGTCTCACGGCCGTCCGGATGGTGGAACGCCGGTTGACCACTCCTCGGCCGGCCGCCTACAGTCTTCGCCAGGTCATGAGTGACAGCGCGACAAGCCCCAGCTTGCTGTCCGGCAACCCTCCGTCCGTGGCGGGGTGCCCTGGGTGAAGACCGGGCCAGGCGGCGATTCGTCCGTCGGGCAAGCGCGGACCACCGGCATCTCGCACTCCCGGGGTCCTGACCCCGGAGGAGTGCGTCTTCATGTCAGTCCACCCGTCGCCCGCCGCCACTCTCGCCTCGACGCTCCCCGGGACGCCGTCCGGAAGGACCCCCACCGCGCGGCACCTCCCGGCGCACCGCGCCCCGCTCGACGTGCTCGGCCAGGACGTCGAGGTCCCGCTGGTCACCGGGGAGAAGATCGGTTACGCCGCGCTCGACTACGCCGCCAGCGCGCCCGCGCTGCGGCGGGTCTGGGACGACGTGGCCGCCTACGCCCCCTACTACGGCAGCGTGCACCGCGGCGCCGGCTACCTCTCGCAGCTCTCCACCGACCTGTTCGAGCAGAGCCGGCGGACCGTCGCCGACTTCCTCGACCTGCGCGAGGGCGACCAGGTGGTCTTCACCCGTGCCACCACCGACTCGCTCAACCTGCTGGCGGGCGTGCTGCCGGCCGGCACCCGGGTGTTCGCCTTCGAGACCGAGCACCACGCCTCGCTGCTGCCCTGGCGCCGGGACGGCCTGACGGTGAGCTACCTGCGCGCCCCCCGCTCGCACGCCGAGGCGGTCGCCGCGCTGGACGCGGCGCTGGCCGAGTACCCCGAGGGCCCGCGGCTGTTCTGTGTCACCGGCGCCTCGAACGTTACCGGCGAGCTGTGGCCGGTGGCCGAGCTGACCGCGGTGGCGCACCGGCACGGCGCCCGGGTGGTGCTGGATGCGGCGCAGCTCGCGCCGCACCACCGGGTCTCGGTCCGCGAGCTGGACGTCGACTGGGTGGCCTTCTCCGGGCACAAGCTCTACGCGCCGTTCGGGGCCGGGGTGCTGGCCGGGCGGTCGGACTGGCTGGACGCCGCCGAGCCGTACCTGGCCGGCGGCGGGGCCAGCCGGACGGTGGCCCGGGAGGCGGACGGTTCGGTGGCCGTCGAGTGGCAGCGCGGCCCGGCCCGGCACGAGGCGGGTTCGCCCAACGTGATCGGCGCCTACGCCGTCGCCTCCGCCTGCCGGGCGCTGACCGAGGCCGGCTTCGAGGAGCTGGAGGCCCGCGAGCGGCTGCTGGTCGAGCGGCTGACGGCCGGGCTGGCCGCCGTTCCCGAGGTCCGGGTGCTCAGCCTGTTCGGTGCCGACGCGCCGCGGGTGGGTGTGCTGTCGTTCGTCGTGCGGGGCTGGAACAGCTCGCACTTCGCGGCGGCGCTCTCGGCGGAGTACGGCATCGGGGTGCGGGACGGACTGTTCTGCGCGCACCCGCTGGTGCGCACGCTGCTCGGCGGGGACGCGGCCGGTGCTCCCTCCGAGTGCGGTGCTCCCGAGCCGTCGCTGCCGGGGGAGCGCAGTCTGAACGCGATCCGGGTCAGCTTCGGTGCCGGGACGCCGGACGAGCACCTCGACCGCTTCCTGGCCGCCGTCCGGGAGCTGGTCACCGACGGTGCGCGCTGGACCTACCGCAACGAGGGCGGGCGGTGCGTGGCCGACACCCGGCGCTGAGACCGGTCCGGCGGAAAGGTCCGCCGGACCCGGCCTCAGCCGTCCAGGCCGAGTGCGAAGGCGGCCTCCAGGTCGTGCTGGGAGTAGGTGCGGAAGGCGATCTGGGTCTCGGTGTGCTCGACGCCGGGGACCTTGTTGACCCGGCCCGGGATCACCTCGGCCAGATCGTCGTGGTGCCGCACCCGGACCATCGCCACCAGGGAGTAGCCGCCGGTCACCGAGTAGACCTCGCTGACTCCCTCGATGGCGGCGACCTCCTCGGCGATCTCGGGGATCCGGTCGGCGGCGGTCTTGATCAGGACGATGGCGGTGATCACTCGAAGGCTCCGGGGTCGGGGGCGAGCGGCTGGAGGTCGGTGGGCCCAGCGTATCGGGCCCGCCGTGAGGCGGCCCACAGCGCCAGGAAGCCGGCGCTGAAGCCGATCACATGCGCCAGGTAGGCCACCCCGGGGCCGGCCTGGCGCACCGACCACCACTGCACGGCGAACCACAGGCCGAGCACCAACCAGGCCGGCAGCCGCAGCGGCAGGAAGAAGAGCAGCGGGACCAGCGCGGTCACCCGGGCCCGTGGGTAGAGCCGCAGGTAGCCGCCGAGCACCCCGGCGATCGCGCCGGAGGCGCCGACCAGTGGCTGCAGCGCCTGGGGACCGGTGCTGTCGGCCAGCGCGTAGCCGTAGCCGGCCAGCGCGCCGACGGCCAGGTAGAAGAGGAGGAAGCGCGGCCGGCCCAGCCGTTCCTCCACCCCGGCGCCGAAGACCAGCAGGAAGAGCATGTTGCCCAGCAGGTGCAGCCAGCCGCCGTGCACGAAGAGCGAGGTGAACACGGAGAGCAGCGGGCTCTTCCGCGGGGTGCCGACCGGCGGGCAACCGGGCAGCGCGGGGGCGGCGCCGGCGGCCTGAGCGGCGGTCAGCGGACGGCCGCTCAGCAGCTCGGCCGGGATCGCCCCCCAACGCTGCTGGTAGCGCTGGGCGGCGCAGTTCAGGGTGGCCTGGGTGCTGCCGTAGTGGGGGGCGATCCCGCTCGGTCCGGCCAGGAGGACCACGCAGTTCACCGCCACCAGCAGGTAGCAGGCCAGCGGGGCCGGGCCGGCCGCCGGGGGTCGGGCGGAGCGGAGCCGGTCGCGCCAGGGGATCACCATGGGCCGATCCTTTCCGGCCCGGCCGCCGCGCGCACCGCGCTCTGCTGCGAGCGGGTTACCCGCCGCCGGACGCAGCCGCTGGTGGCAAGGGGTATCCGGTGGCCGACGCGGTGTGGTCAGGCCCTAGGCTTGGGGCCGGGGCGGCAGCACGGCCGTGCCCGGGACCAGTCGAGAGGACCCACCGATGACCGTCCCCGTGCCCACCGCCGAGACCCGCTGGCGCTGCACGCTGTGCGGCAACCTGACCCGGTTCGACGTCACCCGCTCGTCCCGGGTGGTGGAGTACGTCCATCTGGACCTGGCCGGCGAGTCGACGGTGGAGGAGCGCGAGGTGCTCAGCGAGACCGTGGAGTCGGTCCGCTGCCGCTGGTGCAACGCGGTCGACCAGGTCGAGCTGGTGCCCCGGCCGGACGCCCCGGCCGCCGACTGAGCGTGGCCGTCCCGGGATGGGACGGGTGGGCGGTGTGGTGTCCGAGGTGGCACCGTTCACGCGACAATTGCACAGAGCGGTGGGTTTTGGGCATCGGCAGCCGGCCGTACGGCCCCCGCAGACCAGGATCGGAGCCGAGGACGCCATGGACGCAGCGAGGGAGGCCGCCGAGCCCCAGGGGCAGCCGCCCGCCACCCCGGAGCCCGGGGTGGACGCCGCCGAGCAGGCCTCCGGCGCCGCTGAGCAGCTCGATCGGCCGCTGCCGGAGGGGGTTCGTCGCCGGGTGGTCGGCCTGGCCGCCGACGCGCTCGGCGGGCTGACGCCGACCGAGCTGCCCAGCGCGCTCCGTCCGTATGCGAAGTTCACCCCCGCGCGGCGCGCCAAGTACGCCGGGACGGCGCTGGCGTCGGCGCTGGAGGCGGAGCCGGTGTTCCGGTCGCGGATAGCGGACCGGCTGCGGCTCGGGCAGCCGGATCTGGTGAAGGCGCTGGAGGCGGGCAGTGTCCCGAGTGCCGCCGAGCCGTTGGACGTCGCGGCCGCCGCCTACCTGCTGCGCCCGCGCGGCTGGACCCGGCTGGTCGCCGAGGCCGGCGAGCAGGCCGAGCGGGCCGGTGCCGAGGACGCCGCGGCGGAGGCCGCCCGTCAGGTGGAGAAGCTCCAGGAGGAGCTGGCCGCGGTGCGCGCGCAGGCCCGGGCCGACCTGGAGCGGCAGCGGGCCGAGTCGGAGGGTGTCCGCAAGGAGCTGGAGGCGCTCCGTCGCCGGCTGCGCAGCCTGGAGAGCGACACCCGCCGGGCGCAGGCGGAAAGCCGGCGGCTGCAGGGCGAGTTGACCGCGGCGGCGGCCGCGACCGCCGCCGAGCGCGGCGTGACGGAGGGGGAGAGTCGCCGACTGCGGCACCGGGTGGCCGAGCTGGAGAGCGCGTTGGAGAGCGGCCGCCGGTCGGCCCGGGAGGGCCGCAGCATCGAGGACATGCGGCTGCGGCTGCTGCTGGACACCCTGCTCCAGTCGGCCCAGGGCCTGCAGCGCGAGCTGGCGCTGCCGGTGACCCAGCTGCACCCGGCGGACCTGGTGGACGCGGTGGTCCCCGGCTCGGCCTCGCCGCACGACGTGGCGCGGCGTGGACTGGCCGACGACGACCCGGCGCTGCTCGACCAGCTGCTGGCGATTCCCCAGGTCCATCTGGTGGTGGACGGCTACAACGTGACCAAGACCGGCTACCCGACCCTGCCGCTGGAGCAGCAGCGGATGCGGCTGCTGGGCGGCCTGGCGATGCTGGCCCAGCGCACCCAGGCCGAGGTGACCTGCGTCTTCGACGGGCAGGACCTGGACGTCCCGGTGATCATGGCGCCGCCGCGCGGCGTGCGGGTGCGGTTCAGTCGGACCGGGCAGACCGCGGACGAGCTGATCCGCCAGCTGGTCCGGGCCGAGCCGCAGGGCCGCCCGGTGGTGGTGGTCTCGGCCGACCGCGAGGTGGCCGACGGCGTGCGCAAGGCCGGTGCCCGGCCGGTCGCCTCGGTGCTGCTGCTCAACCGGCTCGCGCGCAGCTGACGCCGGCTCGGGCGCCCGAGCCGCCGTTGCGGAGAAGCCGTGACGGCCGCTGAACCGGGGTGGTTCGCAGGGCCAAGGGAGTGGCGCGGCGATGTGACATTCACTAGGGTCTGGCGTCAAACCAATTTTTCCGGCCACTCACTCCATGGAGTGAGACCGCAGGAAGAAGGAGCCCCGCGTGGCGTCGCACCGCCGTCCCAAGCAGCCGAGTCGTGCCCGGGTCGCCGTGCTGACCGCCGCTGCGGCGGCCGCGGTCGCCCTCTCCGCGCAGAGCGCCTGGGCCGACCCGCAGCCGTCGATCGACGACGTCAAGGCGCAGATCGACAACCTGAACACCCAGCAGGAGCAGGCCTCCCAGCAGTTCGACGGTGCGCAGGAGAAGTCCGACCAGCTGCGCCAGCAGGCCTCCCAGCTGCAGGACGAGGTGGCCCGGACCCAGGACCAGGTGACCCAGCTGGAGCAGGGTCTGGCCGCGGTGGCCGGCGAGCAGTACATGAGCGACGGGATCGACCCGTCGGTACAGCTGATGCTCAACTCCAACCCGTCCGGCTACCTCTCCCAGGCCGCCAGCCTGGACCAGGCGACCACCACCGAGACCGACGCGCTCAAGTCGCTGCAGTCCGAGGAGCGGACGCTCAACCAGGAGAAGGCGGAGGCCTCGGCCACCCTGGCCGAGCTGGACGCCACCACCACCACGCTGAACAGCGCCAAGTCCCAGGTGCAGACCAAGCTGCAGCAGGCGCAGTCGCTGCTCAACTCGTTGAGCGCCAGCCAGCGGGTGGCCCTGCAGGCGGCCGAGCAGCAGGACGAGGGAGACGTGGCCTCCCGCGGCGCCGCCCGCGCCGACCTGGGCAACCTGCCGCCGGCCTCCGGTTACGCCGGGGCCGCGGTGGCCGCCGCGCTCAGCCGGCTCGGCGACTCGTACGTCTGGGGCGCCACCGGTCCGACCACCTTCGACTGTTCGGGCCTGATGCAGTGGGCCTACGCGCAGGCCGGCGTCTCGCTGCCGCGCACCTCGCAGGAGCAGGGCACGATCGGCACCGAGGTGCCCAGCCTCGCCGACGCCCAGCCGGGCGACCTGGTGATCTACGGCAGCGACATGCACCACGTGGGGATGTACATCGGCAACGGCAACGTGGTGCACGCGCCGCACACCGGCGACGTGGTCCGGGTCATGCAGGCCAGCGTGATCGGACCGATCGCCACCATCCGCCGGGTCTGACCGCGCGTTGACCCCGCCCGCGCGGGGTCGGCCTGACCGACCGTCACAGCCTTCACTGTGACCCACGCCACCCCCGCCGCTGCACTCCGGGTGACTCCGGTATCACCCATCGTCAATTTAATCAGTTTTTTCTGACAAGGATTTGAACGGATCACGGATCTGTTACTAGGGTCGGGGTCCTGACCACCGCGACGGTGATCACCCGACCGGGGTGACAGCGGGGGTACCGCCGAGTCTGGAAAGTGGCACGGGCAGTTGACTGCCCGACGGGGAACCCCTGCGGGGGCGCCGCGGACCGGAGCCGGGGAACCACGTTCCTCGGGGTGAATCGGCGCCAGGTCGGCCTGCTGGCCGGTGAGGCGTCGTAGGGCATCTCTTCCAGCCCGAACCCGTCAGCTCACCCGGTAGGCGGTCGAAGGAAGAAGGATTCGTGGGTTCCCATCGTCGTCCCAAGCCCGCCGGCCGTACCCGCACGTCGATCCTGACCGCCGCGGCCGCCACCGCCGTCGCGCTCTCCGCGCAGGGGAGCGCGCAGGCCGACCCGGCGCCGTCGCTCGATCAGGTCAAGGCGCAGGTTGACCAGCTGAACCAGCAGGCCGAGGCCGCCACCCAGCAGTACGACGGCGCGCAGGCCCAGGAGCAGGCGCTCCAGCAGCAGGTCAGCCAGCTGCAGGACCAGGTGGCCCGGCAGCAGGACCAGGTCACCCAGCTGCAGGGCGGGCTGGCCGAGGTCGCCGCGGACCAGTACGCGAACGGTGGGATATCCCCGACCGTCCAGCTGATGCTCACCAGCAACCCGGGCAACTTCCTGAACCAGGCCAGCTCGGTCAGCCAGCTGAACAGCACCCAGAGCGAGACGCTGAAGGAGCTGCAGCAGCAGCAACAGCAGCTCAACCAGAGCAAGTCCGAGGCGCAGGCCAAGCTCGCCCAGCTGGACGCCACCACGCAGACCCTGCAGGCCGCCAAGGACGCGGTGCAGGCGAAGCTGCAGCAGGCGCAGGCGCTGCTCAACACGCTGACCGCGCAGCAGCGCCAGCAGATGCAGGAGCAGGAGGCGCAGGCCGCCGCCGCCTCGCAGGCCGCCGCCCAGCAGGCCCAGGCCGCCGCCGCGCGTGCCGCGCACGCCGCGGGCAGCACCCTGACCGGGGCCGCGGCCGCCACCGGCGCGACCAATGCGCAGGCCGCCGCCGCCATCGCCGCCGCGGAGAGCCGGCTCGGTGACGAGTACGTCTACGGTGCCAACGGCCCGACCACGTTCGACTGCTCGGGCCTGATGCAGTGGGCGTACGCGCAGGCCGGCGTCTCGCTGCCGCGCACCTCGCAGGAGCAGTGGGCGTACGGCACCAACGAGGGCACCAACCTCGCCAACGCGCAGCCCGGCGACCTGATCATCTTCTACGGCGGCGACCACGTCGGCATGTACGTGGGTGGCGGCCAGGTCATCCACGCCCCGCACACCGGTGCGGTGGTCCGCTACGAGGCCGCCTCGGACATGCCGATCACGGCCATCGTGCGGGTCTGATTCTCCGTCGTCACGGCCCGGTCTCCCCGCGGGAGGCCGGGCCGTCGGCGTGCTCTGGCTCAGGCAGATGTCCGATTAGTGGTCAAATATTCGCATTGGCAAGGGTTTGGACACCCCCGCTGGGACTCGCTAACGTCTGCGCTCGGATCTCAGCTTCCACGGCGATTGGAGCCGTCACCCCATGGTGATGCCGCACCGCCCGGTCACTCCGGGCCGTTCCTCCCAACCGGGCGCCGCGCGACGGCTCGCCCGGGCGCTGATGGTCACCGCCGCGGCGACCACGGCGCTGGCGATGACCGCCGCCGTCGGTCAGGCCGCCCCGGTCGCGCCGAAGCCGGACAAGAAGGACGTCAAGGCCCAGGTCGACCAGCTCTACACGGAGGCCGAGCAGGAGAACGAGAAGGCCAACGCGGCCGAGGAGGCCCAGCGACGGTTGCAGGCCGACGCCGGCGCGCTGCAGCAGCAGGTGGCCGACGCGCAGGACACGCTCAACCGGATGCGCGGCGACCTGGCCACCCTGGCCGGGGCCGAGTACCGGTCCGGCGGGATGGACCCGACCGTTCAGCTGATCCTCTCCTCCGACCCCGAGGCCTACCTCAACCGGGCCCGCAGCCTGGACCAGGCCGCCCAGCAGCGCGCCGCCAAGCTGCGCGACGTGCGGGACCAGCAGCGCCGGCTCGACCAGAAGCGGGCCGAGGCGACCGGCAAGCTCGCCGAACTCGACCGGGTGCGGCAGACCCTGGTGCAGAGCAAGCAGCGGACCCAGCAGCGGCTGAAGAAGGCACAGGCCCTGCTGGACAGCCTGGACGCGACCGAGCGCGCCCAGCTCGTCGAGGACGACGCGAACGAGGCGCGGGCGCGGGCCGGCCGCGGGGCGGACCGGGTCGACCTGACCAGCCTGCCGCCCGCCTCCGACCGGGCCGCGGTCGCGGTGGCCGCCGCGCTCAGCAAGGTCGGCTCGCCGTACGTCTACGGATCCACCGGGCCGGGTGCCTTCGACTGCTCGGGTCTGATGTACTGGAGCTGGCGGCAGGCCGGAGTGACCCTGCCGCGTACCTCGCAGGCCCAGGCCTTCGGCGGGCGGCGGATCAGCCTCTCCGAGGCGCGACCGGGAGACCTGGTGATCTTCTTCAAGGACATGCACCACGTCGGCATGTACGTGGGCGGCGGCACGGTGGTGCACGCGCCGTACCCGGGGGCCCGGGTGCGCTACGAGAGCGTCGCGGTGATGCCGGTCGCGGCGGTGGTGCGGCCCTGAGCGGCGAGCGGTCGGCCCCCGCGGTCGTCCTCGGGCAGCCCGTGCCGTCGGCCGTCCACGGGCTGTCGCGGCGTGCCGCACTGCTGCTGGTGGCCGGCTCGCTGACCGGTCTGTCGCTGCCCCGGGTGCCGCCGCAGGCGTCCGGTGCCGGCCCGGCCGCGCCGGCCGCCGCGGACCGGACCGGCCGGCTGCTGGCCGCGCACGCCGCCGCGCTGCGGGCCGGCCCGCTGGCCGGGCTGCCGCTGGCCGAGTTCGGCTACCGCGAGACGGCCCGCGACGCGAGCACGCTCCGTGCCGAACTCTCCTACCGGTTCCAGGGCTTCGACGACTACCCGGCGCTGCTCCAGCGCCGCTTCGCCCTGACCGCGGACGGCGGCCTGGGCGCGGAGAGCCCGGCCCCGCAGGGCCCGGCCGCGCCCTGGGACGCGGGCCCGGTCCGGCTCGCGCGCGGCCGGCTCTGCCTGGTGCTGGGCCCGGCCGAGCAGGCCGAACTCACCGAGCTGGCCGGTGTGGCGGACCGCGCGGTGCCCGCGGTGAGCGGGGTCTGGGGGACCGACTGGGCGGGCCGGCTGGTACTCCAACTGCCCGCCACCGAGGACCAGTTCGCCCAGCTGCTGGCGGTCTCGCCGGACGCCTACCAGGACATGGCCGCGGTCACCAGCGCGGCCGCCGGGGCGCCGGTGCACACCCCCGCCGACCGGATAATGGTCAATCCGGCCGTCTACCGGGAGCTCAGCGCGGTCGGCAAGCAGGTGGTCACCACGCACGAGGCCACCCACGTGGCGACCCGGGCCGACACCCACCCGTGGACCCCGCTCTGGCTCTCCGAGGGGGTCGCCGACTACACCGGCTACCTGGCCACCGGACGCACCGCCCGGCAGATCGCCCCGGAGCTGGCCGCGGACGTGGCGGCCGGCCGGATCCCGAGCGCGCTGCCCGTCGACGCCGACTTCCGGGCCGGCTCGACGGGGATCGCGCAGGCGTACGAGCAGGGCTGGCTGGCCTGCGACCTGATCGCCCGCAGCTACGGGCAGCCCAAGCTGGTCGCGCTCTACCGGGCGGTCGGTGCGGCCGGGCCGGGCGTCGACCTGGACCAGGTCCTCCAGCGGCAGCTGGGCTGCACGCTGGCCGCCTTCACCCGGCAGTGGATCGCCGAGACCGTCCGCCAGCTGGGCTGACGCCGTTCGCCGGCCGGGCCGGAGCGTCAGCCGCGCTGGATGTCGTCCAGCAGGCTCTGCTCGTACGCGATGCCCGGGCGGACCGGGTAGGACGGCTGCTCGGGCTCGGCCGGCTCGGCGTCGGCGGGCGGCTGCGGGCCGGTGCCCGTCGTGGAGCGCCACAGCCGGCGGCAGGAGAGCACGGTGGCCGCGAGCAGGGTCAGGTTGCGGGCGGTCAGCACCGCCACGCCCCACGGCGCGCTGCTGGTGATCTGGCCGAACATCATCGGGAACTCGGCCGTGGTCAGCACCGTGGCGACCAGGATCATCGCCGCCACCGGCCGCTGGGTGGTGCCCCGCACGGTGAGGCAGACCGCTGCGACGCCGACCAGCCAGACCAGGTACTGCGGGCTGATCACCCGGCTGGTGACGGTGAAGACCAGCAACGCGGCGAGCGCCGCGTCGTACGTGGTCGAGGCCTGCCAGCGGCGGGCCCGCACCCGCCAGAGCAGCAGCCAGCCGAAGCCGACCACGGTGAGGCCGACCGCGACCTTGGAGATCACGCCGACCCAGGGGCCGAGGAACTCGACCGAGCCGTAGTTCATCATCACCAGGCCGTGCCAGCCGCCGAACAGCCGGGCCAGGTGCAGCGGGACCGCGGCCAGCGACTCCACCTCGATGCCGCGGTCGGCCTGGTAGGTGAGGAACTGGAAGGCGCCGTTCATGCCGGCGGCGATCAGGAAGAGCAGGGTGGCGACGCTGACCGCGGCGGCGGTCCAGGAGCGGTGGGTGCGCCGGCCGCGCGGGGTGCCGGCCAGCAGCAGCATCGGCCAGAGTTTGACCAGCCCGCCGACGCCCAGGAGTATGCCCCCCAGCACCGGGCGGCGCAGCAGCACCAGCAGGCCCACCACGGCGATCGCGGTGACCAGGATGTCGTAGCGGCAGTAGACCGTCGGGCCCAGCAGCGGCACGCCGACCACCCAGACCCAGCAGCCCGCCAACGACCGGCCGCGGCGCATCCCGTGCCGGAGCAGCATGCCCATCGCCAGGGTGTCGAAGACGCCGCACAGCACCCAGAAGGAGACCAGGTAGGACCACGGCAGCAGGCCCGGCAGCAGCATCACCAGGGCCGCGCCCGGCGGGTACTGCCAGGTCACGTCGTCCATCGGGAAGGTGCCGGTCTGCAACACCTGGTACCAGCCGTGGTAGATCACCGAGACGTCGGTGGTGACGTCCAGGTTGCTGATCCGCAGCACTCCGCTGATCATCAGAACGATCAGCACCCGGGTGGCGACCCAGGAGGCGCCGATCGTCCACACCGCCCCGGGGCGCCGCGCCGGCTGCGGCAGCGCGCCGCCGGCACCGACCGCGACCGGGGGTTCCGCCACTGCGAGGTTGCCGGTGCTGCTGCCGCCGCCGTCCTGGCCGGCCGGGCCGTCCTCCGCCAACACCAACTCGCTCCCTCGTTCAGCTCCGCACGCCCGTTCGCCTGCCCGCACCCACGTCGGCTAGGACAGACTCAGGGGGGAAACGGTTCCGCTGCCTCCGTCCGTTCCCGGCGGGTGGGCATGGTGACCTATGGTACGGATCAGCCAGTGGTGAAGTGTGCACCCCCCGACCGAGCGAGCCGCGCCCAGATGCCCAGAACCCTCATCGTCACCAACGATTTTCCCCCGAGGCCAGGGGGAATCCAGGCCTTCGTCCACAACATGGCCGTCCGGCAGCCGGCCGGCTCGATTGTGGTGTATGCCTCATCCTGGCGCGACCGGAGCGAGATGGCGGCGTTCGACGCCGAGCAGCCGTTCCCGGTGGTCCGCGACCGGACGTCGATGCTGCTGCCGACCCCCCGGGTGACCCGGCGAGCGGCCGAGCTGCTGCGGGCCGAGGGCTGCGACTCGGTCTGGTTCGGCGCCGCCGCACCGCTCGGCCTGATGGCGCCCGCGCTGCGTCGGGCCGGTGCGCACCGGCTGCTCGGCATGACGCACGGGCACGAGGCCGCCTGGGCCCAGCTGCCGGCCTCCCGGCAACTGCTGCGGCGGATCGGCGAGGGCACCGACACGCTGACCTACCTCGGCGAGTACACCCGCAGCCGGATCGCCCGGGCGGTCGGCCCGGGCCCCGCGGCGCGGATGGTGCAGCTGCCGCCGGGCGTGGACGAGCGGACCTTCCACCCCGACTCCGGCGGCGCCGAACTGCGCGCCCGGCTCGGGCTCGCCGACCGGCCGGTGGTGGTCTGCGTCTCCCGGTTGGTGCCGCGCAAGGGGCAGGACACGCTGATCGCCGCGATGCCCCGGATCCTGGCCGCCCAGCCGGACGCGGTGCTGCTGATCGTCGGAGGGGGCCCGTACCTGGCCGACCTGCGCCGGCTGGCGGAGGCGACCGGGGTGGCCGGCTCGGTGCGGTTCACCGGCGCGGTGCCGTGGCGGGAGCTGCCCGCGCACTACGGCGCCGGGGACGTCTTCGCGATGCCGTGCCGGACCAGGCGCGGCGGGCTGGACGTGGAGGGCCTGGGCATCGTCTACCTGGAGGCCTCGGCGACCGGGCTGCCGGTGGTGGCCGGCGACTCCGGCGGGGCGCCGGACGCGGTGCTGGAGGGCGAGACCGGGTACGTGGTGCCGGGCGGCTCGCCGGGGGCGGCGGCCGAGCGGATCGTCCGGCTGCTGGGCGACGCCGAGCTGCGCCGCAAGCTGGGCGAGGCGGGGCGGCGTTGGGTGGAGGACGCCTGGCGCTGGGACCTGCTGGCCGGGCGGTTGGGCGCGTTGCTCGCGGGAGGGTGAGCGGCGCGCCCGATCCCGGTGCTCAGCGCTGGTAGAGCGCCTCGACCTCGGCCGCGAAGTCCTTGAGCACCACGTTGCGCTTGAGCTTGAGGGACGGCGTGAGGTAGCCGTTCTGCTCCGAGAAGACGGTGTCCAGGATCCGGAACTTCTTCACCGCCTCGGCGTGCGAGACCGCCTTGTTGCCGTCGTCCACCGCCTCCTGGACGGCGGCCAGCAGCGCCGGGTCGTCGCGCAGCTCGGCCAGGCTCGCGGCCGGCCGGTCGTTCAGCTCGAGCCAGCGCGGCAGGAACTCCTCGTCGATGGTGACCAGGCAGCCGATGAACGGCCGGCGGTCGCCCACCACCATCACCTCGCCGATCAGCGGGTGGGCCCGGATCCGGTCCTCGATCACGGCCGGGGCGACGTTCTTGCCGCCCGCGGTGACGATGATCTCCTTCTTCCGGCCGGTGATGGTGAGGTAGCCCTCGTCGTCCAGCGAGCCCAGGTCGCCGGTGGCGAACCAGCCGTCGCGCAGCGCCTCGGCGGTCGCGGTGGGGTTGTTCCAGTAGCCGGTGAACACCTGCGGGCCCTTGAGTAGCACCTCGCCGTCGTCGGCGATCCGCACCGCGGAGCCCGGCAGCGGCTGGCCGACCGTGCCGATCTTCGGCTTGTCGTCCGGGTTGAAGGCGGTGGCCGCGCAGGTCTCGGTCAGGCCGTAGCCCTCCAGCACGGTGAAGCCGATGCCGCGGTAGAAGTGGCCGAGCCGCTCGCCCAGCGGCGCGCCGCCGGAGATCGCGTGGGTGGCCCGGCCGCCGAGGGCGGCCCGCAGCTTGCCGTAGACCAGGCGGTCGAAGACCGCGTGCCGCAGCCGCAGGCCGAGGCCCGGGCCGCCCTGCTCCAGCGCCCGGCTGTAGGCGATCGCGGTCTCGGCGGCGCGGTCGAAGATCTTGCCCTTGCCGTCCGCCTGCGCCTTGGCCCGGGCGGTGTTGTAGACCTTCTCGAACACCCGGGGCACGCCCAGGATCAGGGTCGGCCGGAAAGCGGCGAGCTCGGCCGTGACGTCCTTGATGTCCGAGACGTGACCGAGCTTGATCGGGGCGATCGCCGCGGCGATCTCGGCGATCCGGCCCAGCACGTGGGCCAGCGGCAGGAAGAGCAGGACCGAGCTCTCGCCGGTGCGGAACAGCTCGGGCATCCGGGCCGTCACGTTGCCCAGCTCGGCCAGGAAGTTGCCGTGGGTCAGCTGACAGCCCTTGGGACGGCCGGTGGTTCCGGAGGTGTAGACGATGGTGGCGATCGAGTCCTCGGTGGGGACCGAGCGGCGCTCGGTGAGCACGGCGTCGCTGACGCCGCGTCCGAGCTTGCCGATCTCGGCGATCGCGCCCAGCTCGATCTGCCAGGTGTGCACCAGCTCGGGCAGCTGGTCCCGGACCGACTCCAGCACGGCGGCGTGCGAGTCGGACTCGGTGATCACGGCGACCGCGCCGGAGTCGCCGAGGATCCACTGCACCTGCTCGGCGGAGGAGGTCTCGTACACCGGCACGGTGATCGCGCCGGCGGTCCAGATCGCGAAGTCCAGCAGCGTCCACTCGTAGCGGGTCCGCGACATCACGCCGACCCGGTCGCCCGGGCGCACGCCGGAGGCGATCAGGCCCTTGGCGGTGCGGTGCACCTCGGCCAGGAACTCCGCCGCCGTGACGTCCTGCCAGCGGCCCTCCACCTTCCGGCTGAGCACCGCGACACCGGGGTGCTCGGCGGCGTTCTGGTGGACCAGGTCCGAGAGGTTGCCACCGCTCGGGACCTGGTAGCGGGCCGGAAGGCTGAAGTCGAGCACTGCTGCTCCTGTCTGCGACGCTGCGGGACGGCAGGACGTTACTGCCCGGTAAGGGAATCGGGTAGAGGGGTCGGGTGTGGTGTTCGCAGTGTCACACCGGTCGCCGAGTGGGGGATCGTCCCGATCCGCACCCTACGGCAGCGCCCCGGTGACCCGCGGGTAGCCCCGGGGCCCCGGACCGCGGGGCGGCGGGGGGTGCCGTCCGCGATAGCCTTCCAGGGCACCTGACGAGTGGCACGGGACAACGCGGAGGCCCACCCATGGCGGAACACACCAGGTCGAGCATCGTCATCGAGGCGACCCCGGCCGAGGTGATGGCGGTGATCGCCGACTTCGAGGCCTATCCGCAGTGGACCGGCGAGGTCAAGGAGGTCGAGGTGCTCGGCCGCACCGACCAGGGCCGGGCCAGCGAGGTCCGGCTGCTGCTGGACGCCGGCGCGATCCGCGACGAGCACGTGCTCGCCTACACCTGGGACGACGACCGCGAGGTCTCCTGGACCCTGGTGAAGAGTCAGATGCTGCGCTCGCTGGACGGCTCCTACGCGCTCGCCCCGGCCGCCGGTGGCACCGAGGTCACCTACCAGCTCGCGGTGGACGTCAAGATCCCGATGCTCGGCATGATCAAGCGCAAGGCCGAGAAGGTCATCATCGACCGGGCGCTGGCCGGGCTGAAGAAGCGCGTCGAGGGCTGAGCGGCTCGATGACGCCACCCGCGCGGACCGAGTCGTCCCGAACCGATCCGGCGCAGACCCGGACGGTGCTGGTCAGCGGTGAGGGCCCGGGGGTGCCCGAGGTGGCCGCCGCCACCGCCCTGCACGCCGCCGGGCATGGCCGGCGCACCCTGCTGCTGGCCGCCGACGACCCGCACCGACAGCTGGACGCGCTGCTCGGAGTGCGCCTCGACGAGCGACCCGTCCCGGTCGCGGACGGCTGCTGGGCGGTCCGGCTCGACGAGCAGCAGGCCTTCCGCCGGGCCTTCGACGGGCTCGGCGACAAGCTGCGCACCGGCTTCGACCTGCTCGGCGTCGACCCGCTGGACGAGGACGAACTCACCGCCCTGCCCGGGGCCCGGCAGCTGGCCCTGCTGCGCGCGCTGCGCCGGACGCCCGGTGAGTGGGACCAGGTGGTCGCCGCCGGACCGCCGCCCGCCGAACTGACCGCCGCCCTCGCGCTGCCCGAGCAGCTGGACCGCTACCTGGCCCGGCTGCTGCCCGAGCAGCGCCAGGCGGCCCGCGCGCTACGCCCGCTGCTGGCCGCGGCGGTCGGCGTCCCGATACCCGCCGACTGGCTCTACCGGGCCCGCGCCTGGACCAGCGCCGAACTCGCCGCGGCCCGTGCGGTGATCGAGTCCCCGGCCACCTCGGTGCGGCTGGTCGCCGACGCCGGCGGCTGCCGTCCGGACGGGCTGCGCCGGGCCCGGGCCGGCCTGGCGCTCTTCGGGCACCGGGTCGACGCCCTGGTCGCGCACCGGGCGCTGCCCGCCGCCGCACTGGACTCCGCCGACCCGTGGCTGGCCGGGCAGGCCGTCCGGGAGCGCGAACGGCTGGCCGCCCTCGCGCCGGGGCTGCCGCTGCTGATCGCCGATCAGCTGGCCGAGGACCTGCCGGAGCTGGCCCGTCAGCTGTACGGCGAGGGGCCCGGCCCGGAGCCGGCCGCCGAGTGGCCCTGGACCGCCGAGAACCGGCTGGCCGAGGACGGCGTGCTGCTCTGGCGGCTGGCCGTGCCCGGCGCCGAGCGGGCCGACCTGGAGCTGGTCCGGCGCGGCGACGAGCTGGTGGTCGGGCTCGGCCCGTACCGGCGGATCCTGCCGCTGCCCTCCGCGCTGCGCCGCTGCACGGTGGCGGGTGCCGGGCTGCGGGACGGCGAGCTGACGGTGCGGTTCGCCCCGGACCCGGAGCTGTGGCCGCGCTCGTAGCTCCTCGCGGGGCGCCGGACCGGTAGCGTCGGTCGCGCGGACGCGACCGCGTCCGGGGTGGGCGCGCGGACGCCCGCCGAGCGAGGAGGCCCGTCATGAACGGTTCAGATCCTGTCGACAACCCACTGGCCGACGAGGTCCGCAAGCTGACCAGCGCGGTGGGGGACCAGGCCCAGCAGCTGCTCGGCCGGTTCCGTGCCGACTATCCGGAGGTGTACGGCCATCTGGCCGCCGCCGGGACCGAGCTGCTGGCCGCCTACCGGGCCGTGGTGGCCGGCCAGGAGCGGCGCTGGGCGGCCGGGGACACCGCCGAGTCCGAACGCATCGACCTGGACGAGTGACCCTTCCGGGCTGCCCGCGGCCGGTCACCGAGAGGCACGAGTGCGCTACCGAATGCCTTGAATCGTACGACTTTTGAAGCCTCACGGCGGGGGTCCCGCAGCCATGGCTTCGGATAATGTATGGCACGGTGTGTACGTGAGCACGGCCGGGCGGATACCGTTCCGCTCATCAGGCACGAGCGAATGACTGAGGGACACATGGCTCTGACCATCGGCGTCGACGTCGGCGGGACCAAGATCGCGGCCGGCGTCGTCGATGAGAACGGCGAGATCCTGGCCCGCACCCGGGTGCCCACCCCGGCGGACCCGCAGTGGGCGGTCGACGCCATCGCCCAGGCGGTGCGCGAGCTCAAGGCCGCCCACCCCGACGCCGCCGCGGTCGGCGTGGGCGCCCCCGGCTTCGTCGACCGGGAACGCTCCACGGTGATCTTCGCGCCCAACATCGCCTGGGAGAACGAGCCGCTGCGCTCACGGATCGAGGAGCTCACCGGCCTCGGCACGGTGGTCGAGAACGACGCCAACTGCGCGGCCTGGGCCGAGTTCCGGTTCGGCGCGGCCGCCGAGTACACCGACATGGTGCTGATCACCGTCGGCACCGGCATCGGCGGCGGCATCGTGCTCGACGGCCGGCTGCACCGCGGCCGGTTCGGGGTGGCCGGCGAGATCGGCCACCTCAACATGGTCCCGGACGGCCTGGACTGCGGCTGCGGCGGCAAGGGCTGCTGGGAGCAGTACGGCTCCGGCCGGGCGCTGCGCCGCTACGGCCGGGAGAAGGCCGCCGCCGACCAGGTGGCCGGCAAGCGGATGCTGGAGCTCAACGACGGGGTGGCCGAGACCATCCGCGGCATCCACATCACCGAGGCCGCCGAGGACGGCGACCCGCTCGCCCTGGAGTGCTACGGGGAGCTGGCCGACTGGCTGGGCCGCGGCATGGCCGACCTCGCCGCGCTCTTCGACCCGGGCGTCTTCGTGCTCGGCGGCGGGGTCTCCGACTCCGGCCGGCTGCTGCTCGACCCGGTCGCCAAGGCGTTCCAGAAGTACCTGACCGGTGGCATGCACCGGCCGCGTGCCGAGGTGGTGCTGGCCTCGATGGGCTCGGCGGCGGGCATCGTCGGCGCCGCCGACCTGGCCCGCACCCACTGACCCGTTCCGGGCGGGCCTTTCCGGCGGGATGGGGGGTGCGCCCCTTACCCCGCCGGTAGCGTGACACGGGTGACCTCCGACCTCACGCACTCCGCTCCGATCGCCCACCCGCTCGCGGACCTGCCGCGTTCAGGTCCGGAACCCGACGGCGCCGAGGTGATCCGGGTACTCACCTACAACATCCGCTCGCAGCGCGACGACCGGGGCGCGCTGGTCCGGGTGATCCGGGCCTGCGAGCCGGACCTCGTCTGCATCCAGGAGTCCCCGCGCTACTGGCGCCCGGCCGGCCAGGCCGCCTGGCTGGCCCGGCGCACCGGCACGGTCATCCTCTCCGGCGGCGGCCGCGCGGCCGCCGGCCCGCTGCTGCTCGGCTCGCTGCGGGCGACCGTGCTCCGCCGCGCCGACCGGCTCCTCCCCAAGCGCCGCGGCCTGCACGCCCGCGGCTTCGCCACCGCCGTGGTCCGGATCGGCCGGGCCGCCCCCTTCGCGCTGACCAGCTGCCATCTCAGCGTCAACCCGCCCGAGCGGCAGGACCAGTTCCGGCTGCTCCCCGAGCAGCAGGCCGGACTCGAGCACGCGGTGATCGGCGGCGACTTCAACGAGCACCCCGAGGACCCCGGCTGGCAGTGGCTCGCCGAGCGCTACCAGGACGGCTGGGCCACCGCCCCCTGGGGTGACGAGTACACCTCCCGCCCCGGCGACCCCTTCCAGCGCCTCGACGCGGTCTTCGCCACGCCCGCCATCCGCGTCCTCGCCTGCGGCGTCCCACCCCTTCCCCCGGCCGACCTCCTCGCCGCCACCGACCACCTCCCGGTCGTCGCCGTGCTACGCGTCCCGGCGGGCGGCGGGTCCCGGGGCTGACCGACCGTCAGACGACGGCGCCGCCGTGGGGGTCCGGGGGGTCGTTGTCGTCGTGGTCCTTCATGCGGACGACCAGGGTGACGAAGCCGCCGAGGAAGGCGGTCATGCCGACCCAGGCGGGCCAGCCGGCGACCTCGCGCCAGACCAGGGCGTCGAAGAGGAGCAGGGCCGGGCCGCCGAGGACGGCGATCCAGGCGAACTTGGCGGTGACGTCCGCCTGGGGGAGGGGAGGCGGCTCCGGCGGGACGTAGTGGCCCTCGTCCGGGTCCTCGGCGGCGTCCCAGTCGCGCGGGCCGGCCGCGGGGCGGGGGCGGGACTGCGGGGTGAAGCCGGCCAGGTCGGTCCGGTTGTCGGGTTCGTTCCGTTCGTTCCTGGCGCGCAGGTTCTCGATCTCGGGCCAGTCCGGCCGGGTGAGGTCCACCGGGTCGTCGAACTGCGCCACGAGCGCGGCGAAGATCGCGTCCTGCTCGGCCTGGCTGCCGGGGGCAGGGGTGGCGGAGGCGGGCTGGGGTTCGCCCTCGCGGTCCTTGGGGCGGTCCTCGTCGCCGCTGGTCGCCCCGCTCATCGGTGCTGCCTTGTGTGCACTGCCGGCCCTTCAGCCCTGGTGGTCGTCGGCCTTCGCGTCCGGGGCCAGCCGCCGCACGAACTCGAGGGTCTCCTCGAAGATCAGGTCGGCGTCGTGGTCCAGGGTCGCGACGTGGAAGCTGCGCTCGCACAGCCGCTCCGTCACGTCGATCGAGGATATCCGGGCGAGCACCAGGGCGGAGTTCGCCGGCGATACCACGTGGTCCCGCGGGCTGCGCAGCAGCAGGAGCGGCTGGTCCACCCGCGGCAGCGCGCGCTGGATCTCGCGCCAGAGGCGGGCCAGCGACCAGGCCGCGTTCAGCGGGTACCGGTCGTAGCCGATCTCCACCGCGTCCGGGCGGGCGATGTCGCCGACCACGCCGGGTCGGCTGGGGATCAGGTGACGCAGCACGGGCAGCAGCACGCTCGCCGGATTGTCCGAGCGCACCGAGGGGTTGACCACGACGACGCCGGCGATCCGGTCGCCGTGCTCGGCGGCCAGCCGCAGCGCCAGCCCGCCGCCCATCGACAGCCCGGCCACGAAGACCCGCTCGCACTCCTCGGTGAGCAGCAGCAGTTCCCGCGAGAGCTCGGCGTACCAGTCCTCCCACCGGGTCACCCGGAGGTCCTGCCAGCGGGTGCCGTGGCCGGGCAGCAGCGGCACCGAGACGGTCAGCCCCGCGTCGGCCAGGTGCTCGGCCCACGGGCGCAGAGACTGCGGGGAACCGGTGAAGCCGTGGCAGAGCAGTACGCCGACCGGGCCGCCGCGACGGTGGTACGGTTCGGCGCCGGGCAGCAGCGGCATGCGGGCTCCTCGGGGCTCGGTGCGGGCGCCGGGGCCCGCGACGGACCCGGGCGCCGGCCGTGCGGCAGCAGTGGCCCGGGAGCGGCATCGTCCCACGCCCCGCCCGGCTCGTACACCCCGCCGGTGCGCCGGGGGGTCGCCGGGGCATTAGGATCGACCGGTCCGCAATACAGGAGGCCCGGGTTGTTCTACCGACTGATGAAGATGATCGTCGCACCGCTGCTGCGCATCTTCTTCCGGCCGTGGATGGAGGGTGCGGAGAACATCCCGGACGAGGGGCCCGCGATCATCGCGAGCAACCACCTCTCCTTCTCGGACTCGTTCTTCCTGCCCGCGCTGATGAAGCGCCGGGTCACCTTCATCGCGAAGGCGGAGTACTTCAACACCCCGGGTCTCAAGGGGAAGCTGACCGCCGCGTTCTTCAAGGGCGTCGGCCAGTTGCCGGTGGACCGTTCCGGCGTGCGCGGCGCGGGCGAGGCGGCGATCCGCAGCGCGGTCGCGGTGATCGACCGGGGCGAGCTGTTCGGCGTCTACCCCGAGGGCACCCGCTCGCCCGACGGCAAGCTGTACCGCGGCAAGGTCGGCGGCCTGGCCCGGGTCGCGCTGGCCACCGGCGCCCCGGTGATCCCGGTCGCGATGATCGACACCGAGAAGGTGCAGCCGCCCGGTCAGGTGATCCCCAACTTCGGGATCCGGCCGGGGATCCGGATCGGCCGCCCGCTGGACTTCTCCCGCTACCAGGGCATGGAGAACGACCGCTTCATCCTGCGCTCGGTCACCGACGAGGTGATGTACGAGATCATGCGGCTCTCCGGCCAGGAGTACGTGGACGTCTACGCCACGGCGGCCAAGCGGCAGATCGCCGAGGAGAAGAAGCGGGCCGACGCCGAGCGCCGGGCCGTCCAGGCCGAGCAGCGCGCCGAGCAGAAGGCGGCGCTCAAGGCCCAGCAGGAGCAGGAGAAGGCCGAGAAGGCCGAGCAGGAGAACGAGAACAAGGCCTAACCGGCCACCTGCAAGCCGTAGTTGAAGTCGGTGTGCCCGTAGTGGCGCATCAGGTTCAGCCAGAACGGCATCAGCATCTCCATCCCCCGGGCGGACTGGATGCCGCCGAGGTCGAGGATGTCCTCGGCCGGCCAGCCGAACGAGACCAGCAGCTCCGTGACCTGCTGCTTGGCCGGCTGGTCGTCGCCCGCCACGAAGAGCTGGTGCCGCCCCGGCACCCGGGCCGGGGTCACCATCACCGGCGCGGCCAGCGTGTTCAGCGCCTTCACCACCCGGGTCCGCGGGTACGTCCGTTGGATCAGCTCGCCGATGCTGTCGGTGTTCACCGGGTCGAGGGTGACCGAGCCGTCGGGGGCGAAGACCAGCGGGTTGGAGACGTCCAGCAGGACCTTGCCGTTCAGTCGCTCGGCGCCGGCCGCCGCCAGTGCGGCCGGTGCGACCGTGCCCGGAGTGGCGTTGATCACCAGCTCGCCGAACTCGGCGGCCTCGGCGAAGCTGCCCGCCCGGGCGCGTGGGCCGGAGGCCTGCGCCCAGGCGGTCCCCGCCTGGCTGTTGGCACTCCGGGAACCGAGGGTCACCTCGTGGCCCAGCGTCAGCAGCTTGCTCCCGAGGGTCTGGCCGACCGTGCCGGTGCCGAGGATTCCGAAGCGCATGCCGCCCAGTGTGCCCGACCCCCGGCCGGCCGAACCGGGCGGACGCGCCGTCAGCGCGGGGCGGCCACGCCGGTGACGCTCGGACGGAGCAGGCCCGCCACGATGCCCACGCCGTCCCGGGTGAGCACCGACTCGGGGTGGAACTGCACGCTCGCGAAGCCCGGTCCGCGCAGTGCGTGCACGTCCCCGGTGCCCGGGTCGCGGGCCACCTCGATCCCCTCGGCGGCGAGCCGGGCCGCGTCGGCGTCGGAGCAGCGGGCGGTGAAGGTGTTGTAGAAGCCGACCGTCTGCGGCTCGCCGAAGAGGTCGACCCGCTCCTGGGTGCCCTGGTACGGCACCGCCTTGCGGTGCAGCGGCAGGCCGAGCCGGGAACTCAGCAGCTGGTGGCTGAGGCAGACGGCGAGCAGCGGGGCGGTGCGCCGGCCGCCGCGGACCGCCGCCAGCGCGTCCGCGACGATCGGCCGCAGCAGCGCCATCTTGGCGTCGGCCGGGTCCGCCGGGTCGCCCGGGCCGGGGCCCAGCACCAGCGGGCCGCGGTGCGCGGCGACCCGCTCGGCGAGCCCGGGGGTGTCGTGGCGCAGCACGTCGACCCGGTGGCCGAGCGAGGTCAGCAGGTGGGCCAGCATCGCGGTGAAGGTGTCCTCGCCGTCCACCACCAGGGTCGGCTCCGGTTCGGAGACGGTGGCGGGCTGCTGCATCCGCAGCCAGAACGGCGCCAGGCCGGCCCGGCGGGAGTCCAGCGCGGCCTGCACCCGGTGGTCGTCGGCCAGTCGGGGGACGGCGCGGTGGGCGGCCGGGCGGGCGGCGGGCCGGGCCCCGATCGCGGCCAGCACCGCCGCAGCCTTGGCGTGCGTCTCGGCCACCTCGGACGCCGGGTCGGAGTGCCGGACCAGGGTGGCGCCGGCCCGGACCACCAGCCGCCCGGTGGCCGGGTCGATGTCCGCAGTGCGGATGCAGATCGGCGAGTCCAGCTGCTGAGCGCCGCTGGCCGAGCGGCCGATCAGGGCGAGCGCGCCGGAGTAGTAGCCGCGCCCGCCGGTCTCGTAGCGCTGGATCACCCGGGTGGCGTTCTGCACCGGGCTGCCGGTGACGGTCGCCGCGAACATGGTCTCCCGGAGCACCTCGCGGACGTCCAGCGAGGTGCGTCCGCGCAGCTCGTACTCGGTGTGCGCGAGGTGGGCCATCTCCTTGAGCCGCGGGCCGAGCACCTGGCCGCCCAGGTCGCCGACGGTGCACATCATCTTGAGCTCCTCGTCGACCACCATGGTGAGCTCCTCCAGCTCCTTGCGGTCGTGCAGGAAGTCGAGCAGCGAGTCGACGTCGGCGCCGGCGGCCGGGTGGCGGTAGGTGCCGGAGATCGGGTTCATCACGACCGTCCCGCCGCTCTGCCGCACGTGCACCTCGGGCGACGCCCCGACCAGCACCCTCTCCCCGGTGTGCACCAGGAAGGTCCAGTAGGCGCCGCGCTCCTGGTCGAGCAGCCGGCCGAACAGGGTGAGCGCCAGCTCGGTGGAGAAGTCCGCCAGCGTGGCGGTGAAGTCGCGTCGGATGACGAAGTTGGCGCCCTCGCCGTTGCCGATCTCGTCCCGGATCACCCGCCGGACGATCCCGGCGTAGCTCTCGTCGTCGAGGTCGAAGCCGCCGTCGCGCAGCGTGACGGGCCGGCGCGGCAGCGCGGCGGCCAGCTCGGCCAGCGGCAGCGCGTACTGCTCGGTCACCGCGAGGCCGAGCAGCGGGGTGCCGTCGTCGTGCGCCGCGAAGCCGCGCTCACGGATCTGCCGGTAGGGGATCAGCGCGAGCAGGTCGTGCCGCGGTGCGCCGTCCGCGGGGCGGCCGGTGGGGACCGGCAGGTCGGCCAGTCGCCGGTACGGACCGACCTCGCCGATCAGCAGCTCGACGGTGTCCGGGGCCAGCCGCGGGGCCCGCCGGTGCAGCAGCGCGAAGGCGGGCGCGTCCGGGGCGGTCAGGCGGGCGAGCAGGCCGGCGGCGGTGGGTCCGGTGGCGGTGGGGCTGGTCACGTGCGGCGTCCTTCCGGAGGGGCGGTCAGGGGGGCGGATGCCGGTCCGGGGGGCCGCCTGCCGGTGGAACGCCGACGGCCGCCCGGAGGGGCGGCCGTCGTGTCGTCTAGGTACGCGCGATCGGTGGGCCGCCGGAAGGGCTGGCCCACCACCAGGAGGAGGTGTGCTGCGCGTGCATGGCTGCGAGCGTAGCCGATGGACCGCCCGGGTGAGCGACGCGGGGGAAATTGTTCACCGGACGTCTCACCCATCGGGCAACCGTCACAAATCGCTTGTCACACCCCGTAGCCTTGGCATCGTGACCGTGACAAATCTCCACTCCTGGCAGTCCCTGCCCGCGGCGCAGCAGCCTGAATGGCCGGATCCTGAGGCGCTGCGCACCGCTCTGGCGGACCTCGCCTCGTATCCGCCGCTCGTCTTCGCGGGCGAGTGCGACCAGCTGCGCGCCCGGCTCGGGGCCGTCGCGCGTGGCGAGGCGTTCCTGCTGCAGGGCGGTGACTGCGCCGAGGCCTTCGACGGCGTCTCCGCCGAGCAGATCCGCAACAAGCTGAAGACCCTGCTGCAGATGGCGGCGGTGCTGACGTACGCGGCCTCCGTCCCGGTGGTCAAGGTCGGCCGGATCGCCGGCCAGTACTCCAAGCCCCGCTCCAAGCCGACCGAGACCCGCGACGGTGTGACCCTGCCGGTCTACCGCGGCGACTCGGTGAACGGCTTCGAGTTCACCCCCGAGGCCCGCCGCCCGGACCCGGAGCGCCTGAAGCGGATGTACAACGCCTCCGCCGCGACGCTCAACCTGGTCCGCGCCTTCACCACCGGTGGGTACGCCGACCTGCGCCAGGTGCACGCCTGGAACCAGGACTTCGTGCGCAACTCCCCGGCCGGCCAGCGCTACGAGCAGCTCGCCAAGGAGATCGACAACGCGCTGAGCTTCATGCAGGCCTGCGGGGTCACTCCGGAGGAGTTCAAGACCGTCGAGTTCTTCTCCTCGCACGAGGCGCTGGTGCTGGACTACGAGACCGCGCTGACCCGGGTGGACTCCCGCACCGGCGAGCTGTACGACGTCTCCGGCCACATGGTCTGGATCGGCGAGCGCACCCGCCAGCTGGACGGCGCGCACATCGAGTTCGCCTCCCGGATCCGCAACCCGATCGGCGTCAAGCTCGGTCCGACCACCACGGTGGACGAGGCGCTCACCCTGATCGAGCGGCTCGACCCGGATCGCGAGCCCGGCCGGCTCACCTTCATCACCCGGATGGGCGCGGGCAAGATCCGCACGCACCTGCCCGCCCTGGTGGAGAAGGTCACCGCCTCCGGCGCCCAGCCGGTGTGGATCTGCGACCCGATGCACGGCAACACCTTCGAGGCCGAGACCGGCCACAAGACCCGCCGCTTCGACGACGTGCTCGACGAGGTCAAGGGCTTCTTCGAGGTGCACCGCGGGCTCGGCACCCACCCGGGCGGCATCCACGTGGAGCTGACCGGCGACGACGTCACCGAGTGCGTCGGCGGCGGCGACGAGGTGCTGGTCGACGACCTGCACCAGCGCTACGAGACGGCCTGCGACCCGCGGCTCAACCGCAGCCAGTCGCTGGACCTGGCGTTCCTGGTGGCGGAGATGTACCGCGGCCACTGAGCCCGGCGCGGACCGGCGCGAGTGTGACGAAGGCCCCTCCGACCTCGGCGAATCGAGGACCGGAGGGGCTTCTTCGTACCCCGGGAGCCAGGTAAGGTAAGGCTTAGCTCAATGGTGCGGTGCCGTCCGTGCCCGCCCATCACCGCACCACCCCGGGAGAGTCCGCTATGTACGTGTGCATGTGCCATGCGGTCACCGAGGACCAGGTCAAGCAGGCCATCGAGGCCGGCGCCGACTCGCCGCGCTCGATCGCGCAGGGCTGCCGGGCCGGCACCGACTGCGGCTCCTGCGTGCGGCGGATCCAGGCACTGCTGGGGGAGCAGGGGGCGCGGCCGTGCCCGACCGCCCGGTTGGCCGCCCGGCTCGGCCTGGCGGACCCGGAGGCCGCTGAGCCGTCCCGGCCGCAGCGGGTGCGCCGGGCCGCGTAGGGCCGCGCCGACTCGCCGCTCAGGTCTCCGGCTGCTCGATCTGCTGGGCCAGGTAGCGCGCCTCGCCGAGCTTCTCCACCAGTTCCAGCTGGGTGTCGAGGTAGTCGATGTGGTGTTCCTCGTCGGCCAGGATGTCCTCGAAGACGTTGGCCGAGGTGACGTCGTTCTTGGCCCGCATCACCACGATGCCCCGACGCAGCCGGTCGATCGCCTCGATCTCGACCTGCCGGTCCGCCTCGAACATCTCCTTGGCCGTCTGACCGATCCGGACGTGGAAGAGCCGCTGGTAGTTGGGCAGGCCCTCGAGGAGGAGGATCCGGTCGGTGAGGACCTCGGCGTGCTTCATCTCGTCGAAGGACTCGTGCCGGGTGTACTTGGCGAGCTTGGTCCAGCCGAAGTTCTCCTGCATCTTGGCGTGCAGGAAGTACTGGTTGATCGCGGTCAGCTCGGCGGTGAGCTGTTCGTTGAGGAGTTCGATGACCTCGGGGTCGCCCTGCATGGTGTGCCTTCCTGCCTCACAAGTCACAAGTGGAACGGGCTGGACGCATGGTGGCATCGCCACAGGTGGTATTTCCAGTAAGCTCACGCTCATCCGAATATGTGGCGGATTATCCGTTTTGCCAGCAAGTGTCCCGCCCAAGTGCCCCGCCGGGGGGGTGCGTTCCGGCGCGTGCCCACGGAAAGGGGCGCGCGGTGGTGTTCGTCCGCCGTCTGTCACCATGGAGCCATGGGTCAGTCCGAACAAGAACCACCGCAACCGTCTGACCCGAGACTCCCACCCGGGCAGCGCCTGCAGCGCGGCTGGCCCGTCCTGCACTACGGCCCGGTACCCCGGTTCAAGCCGCTGACCTGGGACTTCCAGGTGTTCGGAGCGACCGCCTCGGCGGAGAAGCACAGCTGGGACCACGCGGGCTTCCATACCCTGCCGCGGGTCACCGTCCGGGCCGACCTGCACTGCGTGACCCGCTTCTCGATGCTCGGCAGCGAGTGGAGCGGCGTCGCCGGACGGACCGTGCTTGAACTGGTCCCGCCGGCCCCCGGGGTGACCCATGTGATGGTCTGGGCCGAGTACGGCTACAGCGCCAACCTGCGGCTGGCCGACTTCGCCGACCCGCGCACGGTCTTCGCCACCCACCGCAACGGCGAGCCGCTGAGCGTCGAGCACGGCTTCCCGGTGCGACTGGTCGTCCCGCAGCTGTACGCCTGGAAGGGCCCCAAGTGGGTGCGGGCGGTGGAGTACATGCGGGCCGACCGGCGCGGCTTCTGGGAGGAACGCGGCTACCACAACCTCGCCGACCCGTGGGCCGAGCAGCGCTACTCCTACCAGGAGGAACCCGGCGACGGGCCGCTGCGCTGAGTCCTAGAAGTTGATGGTCACCGTGCTGCCCTTGGGCGCCTGCTGGCCGGCCGCCGGGCTCTGCCCGGAGACGCTGCCCAGACCCAGGAAGTTGAAGCCGGTGCTCTTCACCTGGAACCCGGCCGCGCCCAGCGCCTTGGTGGCGTCCGACTCGCTCATCCCGGTCACGTTCGGCACGGTCACCGGCTGCGGGCCCTTGGAGAGCGTCAGGGTCACCGTCGAGCCGGGCACAGCGGTGCCGGTGACGTCCTGCGCGGTCACCGAGCCGGACGGGACGGTGTCCGAGTAGGCCTGGCCGCCCAGCGCCGCCTTGAAGCCCGCCCCGGTCAGCGCCGACTGCGCCTGCGCGACCGGCTGGCCGACCACGCTCGGCACCGCCACCGGCGCCGGGCCCTGGCTGACCACCAGCGCGATCGGCGCGTTCACCGGCAGCTGCTGGCCGGCGGCCGGGTTGGTGGAGATCACCGAGCCGGTCGGCACGGTCGGGCTGTAGGCCTGGCTGGTCGTCCCCGGGGTCAGCCGGGCCGCGCCGAGCAACTGCTGCGCCTGGGCCAGCGGCTTGCCGGTGACGTCCGGCACGGCGATCCGCTCGGGCCCCCTGGAGAGCGTCACCGTCACCGGATCGCTCTTCCGGGCCCGTGCCCCGACCCCGGGGTCGGAGCTGACCACCTGGCCGGCCGGGACGTTCTCGCTGAACGCCTGCACGAAGCGGCCCTGCAGCCCGGCCCCGGCCAGCGTGGTGACGGCCTGCGCCTGGGTCTCGCCGAGCACGCTCGGCATGGTCGCGTAGACCGCGCCGGAGAGCAGGTAGCTGACCGCCGCGACCACGACCACCACGGCGGCCAGCACCGAACCCCAGATCAGCCGCCGCTTGCCGGCCGGCCGCATCGGCCGGCGGGCCGGCGTGGGCTCGTGGTACGGGCGCGGGCGGAGCAGCCGCATCGTCGCGTCCGCCGGCAGGTCCAGCACGGCGGTCCGCTCGGGCGGCGGCGCGGGGATCACCGAGGTCGCCTCGTTGGTGGCGAACCGCGGAGTGGGCCGGCTGGAGGCGGGGGGCTCGGCGTCGAGCTGGGCCGGCGTCAGGGTGCGCCGCAGCCGTTGCAGGGCGGCCAGCAGCTCCACCGCGTCCCACGGACGGGCCCGCGGGTCGCGGGCGGTGGCCGCGGCGACTATCGCGTCCAGCTCGGGCGGCAGGCCGGGGACGGTCAGCGAGGGGGCCGGGACGGTCTCGTGCAGGTGACGGTAGATCACCTGCATCGGGTTCTCGCCGGCGTACGGCTTGCTGCCGGTGAGCAGCTCGTACAGCATGATGCCGGCCGCGTAGACGTCCACCCGCTGGTCGGTCGCGGCGCCCGGCTGGACCTGCTCGGGGGCCAGGTAGGAGACGGTGCCCAGCACCACGCCCGGGGTGGTGGCGCTCGAACCGGTCGCCTCGGTGCCGGAGAGCAGCCGGACCAGGCCGAAGTCGGCGACCTTGACCATGCCGCCGTCGTTGATCAGCACGTTCTCCGGTTTGACGTCCCGGTGCACCAACCCGGCCCGGTGCGCGGCGCCGAGCGCGGCCAGCACCGGCTCCAGCACGTCCAACGCGGCCCGGACGGAGAGCGCGCCGCGGTCGCTCAGCACGTCGCGCAGGGTGCGCCCGGGGACGTACTCCATCGCGAGGAAGACCACACCCTGGTCGGCGCCCTGGTCGAAGACGTTGACCACGTTGGGGTGCGAGAGCCGGGCGACCGCCTTGGCCTCGCGGATGAAACGCGCGGTGAACTCGGCGTCCCCGGCCAGCCCCGGGTTCATCACCTTGAGCGCCAGCACCCGGTCGAGCCGGGTGTCGGTGCCCCGGTAGACGGTCGCCATGCCGCCCGCCGCGATCCGCTGCTCGACCCGGTAGCGGCCGTCCAGCAGCGTGCCCAGCAGGGGGTCGTTCAACGTCGTGTCCACCAGAGGAGTGTAGGGGGGTGACCCCGGCGGGTGTCCCGGGTGACACCGCGTCCGGGGCCGTTGTGCCCCGCTTGTGCCCCGCTCGTGACATTGGGCCAAGGGCGCGGGACGGTTGTCGGGGCGTCAGAACGCGGGCCGCTCACGGTGGTCGAGGTCGGCCCGGCCGGCCATCGCCGAGGAGGCCTCGGCGTGGAAGCGGCGCGGGATCCGGCCGGCCCGGTACGCCAGCCGGCCCGCCTCGGCGGCCCGGCGCATCGCGTCGGCCATCAGCACCGGCTCCTGAGCCCGGGTCACCGCGGAGGCCAGCATCACCGCCGAGCAGCCCAGCTCCATCGCCAGTGCCACGTCCGAGGCGGTGCCCGCGCCGGCGTCCAGGACCACCGGCACGTTGGCGCTCTCCACGATCAGCTGGAAGTTGTGCGGGTTGCGGATGCCGAGCCCGGAGCCGATCGGCGAGCCCAGCGGCATGATCGCGGCGCAGCCGACGTCCTCCAGCTTGCGGGCCAGCACCGGGTCGTCGTTGGTGTAGGGGAGCACCGTGAAGCCGTCGTCGACCAGGGTCTCGGCGGCGTCCAGCAGTTCGATCGGGTCGGGCAGCAGGGTCCGCTCGTCGGCGATCACCTCCAGCTTGACCCAGTTCGTGCCGAGCGCCTCGCGGGCCAGCCGGGCGGTCAGCACCGCCTCGCCGGCGGTGAAGCAGCCCGCGGTGTTGGGCAGCACCCGGATCCCGTTGCGGGACAGCACGTCCAGCACCGAGCCCTGGGTGTCCGCCTTCACCCGGCGCATCGCCACCGTGGTGAGCTCGGTGCCGGAGACCCGCAGTGCCTGTTCCAGCACGTCCAGGCTGGGCGCGCCGCCGGTGCCCATGATCAGGCGGGAGGTGAAGGTGGTGTCGGCGATCGTCAGGGTGTCGTCGGCCATGCCGCTCAGCCCCCCTGCACGGCGGTGAGGATCTCCACCCGGTCGCCCGCGGCCAGCGGGGTCCGGGCCCACGAGCCGCGCGGGACCACGGTCTCGTTGAGCGCGGCGGCCACCCCGGAGTGCGCGGTGCTCAGGGTGGCCACCACCTCGGCCAGGGTGGCGGTCCGGGCGACCTCGCGGGGTTCGCCGTTGACGGTCAGCTGGATCGGGTTCATGCGGCGGCCCTCTGGGTGAAGCGGAGCGGGGAGAACGGGACGGCGAGGTCGGGGACGGTGCCCTCGGCCAGGTAGGCGGCGAGCAGGTCGGCGGTGACCGGGGTGAGCAGCACCCCGTTGCGGTAGTGGCCGGTGGCGGCGGCCAGCCCGGGCAGCGCGGTCGGGCCGAGCAGCGGGGCGTTGTCCGGCGAGCCGGGGCGCAGGCCCGCGCCGGTCTCGGTGAGCGGCAGCTCGGTGACGCCCGGGACCAGCTGGTGCGCGTCGCGCAGCAGTTCGTAGACGCCGCCCGCGGTGACCGTGGTGTCGTAGCCCTGCTCCTCGGTGGTCGCGCCGATCACCAGCTCGCCGTCCGCGCGCGGTACCAGGTACAGGTGCTGGCCACGGACCACCGCGCGGACGTTGCGGGAGAGGAACGGCGCGTACGGGCCGGGGATCCGCAGCCGCAGGATCTGGCCCTTGACCGGGCGGATCGCGGGCAGCACCCCCTCCGGCAGGCCGGCCAGCCGGTGGCTGTACGGGCCGGCGGCGAGCACCAGCCGCCCGGCCGTCAGCTCGCTGCCGTCGGGCAGCCGCACCCCGGCCGCCCGCCCCGCGGTGACCAGCAGCTCCGCCGCCCGGTCCCGGTGCAGCCGCACCCCGGCCCGCTCGCAGCCGGCCAGCAGCGCGGCGCACAGCCGGCGGCCGTCCACCTGGTGGTCGCCGGTGACGAGCAGGCCGCCGCTCACCCCGGGGGAGAGCATCGGCTCCAGCCGGCGGGCCTCCCGGCCGGTCAGCCACTGCGAGTCGAGGCCCAGCCGCTGGTGGAACCCGTGCAGCTCGCGCAGCTCGGCCCGGTCGTCGGAGTCCAGCGCGACGGCCAGCGTGCCGGTGGCCCGGTAGCCGGTGGGCAGGCCGGTGGCCTCGGTCAGCTCGGCGGCGAACGCGGCGTACCGCTGGTTCGACGCGATGCCCAGGCGCAGCAGCGGCTCCTCGCCGTACTGCAGCTCGGTCACCGGGGCCAGCATGCCGGCCGCCACCTGCGCCGCGCCGCCACCGGGGGTGGGGTCGAGGACGGTCACCGCGAGGCCGCGTTGTGCGGTGCGCCAGGCCACCGCGAGGCCGATGACGCCGCCGCCGACGACCAGGACGTCGGTGGATGTGCGTGCCACGATGCGGATGCTCCCTTCGCCGGAATGACCCGGATCAGGTTCGGACGGTCGCGGGCCGCCGCAGCCCGCCTCTCAGCCCGGTGCGCCGGGCTCCCGTGATGTCTCACCCCACCTTATCGCCGGCCCCCGGGGCGGCCGAGGGTGCGTACGGAGGGTGGTATTGCGGTGCTCGTTAGAGTGGCCGAATGGCTGAGCTGAAGAGCACGGATCGGGTGGTCGTGGTCGGCGCCGGGCTGGCGGGGGCGCAGTGCGCCCTGGCGCTGCGCGAAGGGGGGTGGCAGGGCTCGCTGACGCTGGTCGGGGCGGAGCCGCGGGCGCCGTACGACCGGCCGCCGCTCTCCAAGGACGTCCTGCTGGGCAAGACCGACAGCACGCTGTACGAACTGGACTGGCAGCGGCTCGGCGTCGAGCTGCTGACCGGCCGTCGGGCCACCGGCCTGGCGCCGGGCCTGCTGCAGACCGACGCGGGGGAGCTGGCCTACGACCACCTGGTGCTGGCCACCGGTGCGGACCCGGTGCGGCTGCCCGCCGCGAGCGGCGAGCGGACGCTGCGGACCCTGGCGGACTCGCTCGCGCTGCGCACGGAGCTGCGGCCCGGGCGGCACCTGGTGCTGGTCGGCGCCGGCTGGATCGGGGCCGAGACGGCCACCGCGGCTCGGGAGCTGGGCTGCGCGGTGACCGTGCTGGAGGCGGCCGACGCGCCGCTGCCGGGGGCGCTGCCGGCCGAGCTGACCGCGCCGATGCGGGAGTGGTACCGGGCCGCCGGGGTGGAGCTGCGGCTGGGCGCCCGGGTGGCGGCGGTCGAGCCGGGCGCGGTGCTGCTGGCGGACGGCGAGCGGGTGGTCGCGGACGAGGTGCTGGTCGGGGTCGGCGCGCGGCCGGCCACCGGCTGGCTGGCCGGCTCCGGGGTGGAGCTGGACCCGGCCGGCACCGTGCTGGCCGACCAGCGGCTGCGCACCTCCCTGCCGGGGGTCTGGGCGGCCGGCGACTGCGCCAGCTACCCCTCGGCCCGGTTCGGCGAGCGGATCTCCGTCCAGCACTGGGACCACGCGCTGCACTCCGGCCGGGCGGTCGGCGCCGCGCTGCTGGGCGCGGAGGCGCCGTACGACCCGGTGCCGTACTTCTGGTCCGAGCAGTTCGGCCGGATGGTCCAGTACGCCGGCCGGCACGGCGGCGCCGACCGGCTGCTCTGGCGCGGCTCCCCGACCGACCCGGCGTGGAGCGTGCTCTGGCTGCGCGAGGGGGCACTGGTCGCGGTGCTCGCCGTGGACCGGCCGCGCGACCTGGCGCAGGGCCGCCGGCTGATCGAGCGGGCCGTGGTGCTGGATCCGGAGCGCGCGGCCGACCCCGAGGTGCCGCTGAAGTCCGCGCTGTGAGGTCAGCCGCCGGGCCGCTGGTGCGCGGGGGGTCGCCGGGATGGCAGGCTGGTGCCGTGAGTGAGATGGAATCCAAGATCGAATCCCTTGTCCAGGACTGGCTCTACCTGCCGGACATCTCCGAGCGATGGGGTGTCCAGGTCACCGAGGTCCGCCAGATGGTCAAGGACCACCGGCTGATCGCGGTCCGCCGCGGCCCCAACCGCTCGCTCCAGGTCCCGGCGGCCTTCATCGAGGACAGCGGGCTGGTCAAGCACCTGGCCGGCACCCTGACGGTGCTGCGCGACGGCAGTTTCTCCGACGAGGAGATCCTCGAGTGGCTCTTCACCGACGACCCGTCGCTGCCCGGCAGCCCGATCCAGGCGCTGCGTGAGAACCGCGGCACCGAGGTCAAGCGGCGCGCCCAGGCGATGGCGCTCTGATGACGGACCCGCGCGCCCGGCTGGCCGACGCCCGGCTGTACCTGTGCACCGACGCCCGGCGCGAGCAGGGCGACCTGCCGGAGTTCCTGGACGCCGTGCTGGCCGGCGGGGTGGACATCGTCCAGCTCCGCGACAAGGGCCTGGAGGCCCGGCAGGAGCTGGAGTACCTGGAGGTCTTCGCGGACGCCGCCCGGCGGCACGGCAAGCTCTTCGCGGTCAACGACCGGGCCGACGTGGCGCACGCCGCCCGGCCCGACGTGCTGCACCTCGGGCAGGACGACCTGCCGGTGCCGCACGCCCGGGCGATCCTCGGCCCGGACGTGCTGATCGGGCGCTCCTGCCACGCCGAGTCCGAGGTGGCCGCGGCCGTCGCCGAGCCGGGGGTGGACTACTTCTGCACCGGCCCGGTCTGGCCGACGCCGACCAAGCCCGGCCGGCCCGCACCCGGGCTCGGTCTGGTCGAGTACGCCGCCCGACAGGTGACGGACCGCCCGTGGTTCGCCATCGGCGGGATCGACCTGGGCAACCTGGACCAGGTGTTGGCCGCCGGCGCCCGCCGGGTGGTGGTGGTCCGGGCGATCACCGCGGCCGAGGACCCGGGGGCGGCGGCCGCCGAGCTGGCGGCCCGGCTGAGGGCTCAGTAACGGCGGACGGTCGCGGCCCGGGCCAGCGCGAGCAGCGTGGTCCGGGCCGCGTCGTCCACCAGCGGGGCCGCGTCCAGGGCCGCCAGCGACTGGGCCATCAGCGCCTCGATCCGCTCCTCGACCCGCTCGGCCGCGCCGCTGCGGGCCACCAGCTCGCTCAGCTCGGCGATCTCCGCCGCGCCCAGCCCGGGGGCGCCGAGCCGCTCGTCCAGCCGCCTGGCCCGGGCCGGCGGCAGGCCGCGCATGGCCAGCGCGACCAGCAGGGTGCGCTTGCCCTCCCGCAGGTCGTCGCCGGCGGGCTTGCCGGTCACCGCCGGGTCGCCGAACACCCCGAGCAGGTCGTCGCGGAGCTGGAAGGCCTCGCCGAGCGGCAGGCCGAACGCCGAGTACGCCGCCATCAGCCGGTCTGAGGCCCCCGCCAGCCGGGCGCCGACCTGCAGCGGGCGCTCGATGGTGTACTTCGCCGACTTGTAGTGCAGCACGGTCTGCGCCCGGTCCAGCGCTCCGGCGTCGGTGGAGTCGCCGGCCACCGGCTCCAGCACGTCCAGGTACTGACCGGCCATCACCTCGGTGCGCATCAGGTCGAAGACCGGCTTGGCGGCCAGCACCGCCGCCGGGTCGAGCCCGCAGCGGACGAAGAGCTCGTCGCACCAGATCAGCAGCAGGTCGCCGAGCAGCACCGCGGCGGCCGCCCCGAACTGCTCGCGGTCGCCGCGCCAGCCGCTGTCCCGGTGCAGCGCCTCGAAGCGGCGGTGGACGGACGGCAGGCCGCGCCGGGTGTCGCTGCGGTCCATCAGGTCGTCGTGCACCAGGGCGCTGGCCTGCAGCAGCTCCAGCGCGGCAGCCGCGTGCGCGATGCCGGTGCTCTCCGCCGCGCCGCCCGCGCCGCGCCAGCCCCAGTAGCAGAACGCCGGGCGCAGCCGCTTGCCGCCGTCCAGCAGGAACTCGCGCAGGGCCTCGGCGGCCGGCAGCAGGCCCGGCGAGATCGAGCCGAGCAGGGCGTGCTGGCCGGCCATGAACTCCGCCAGCGCGGTGTTGACGCGCTCGCGGACCGCCTCGACGTCGAGGGGCTGGACGGCTGTCGGGCTGGGCGAGGTCACGGGTGTCTCCGGAATCACTGGGGTGACCTCAGGGTAGCCGGGCTCCGTTCGAACTCGCGCGGCTGATCCACCCCTGTCGCGTCCCATCCACCGGGTGGGCCGCGCCGCAGGTGGTGGACCTCATGTCTCAGTTGGTGGACAAGGTTTGTTCGCGGCCGAGCGTCGGCCGCTAATCTGCGAACATGGCACTCGGTGTTTCTTCCACCAGAACCGACCGCGCTTCCACGGTCCGCGAACTGCTGGCGGCCGGCCAGCGCTCGTACTCCTTCGAGTTCATGCCGCCACGCAGCGAGGCCGCGGAGCAGAAGCTCTGGGACGCGATCCGCCGGCTGGAGGCGCTCAACCCGAACTTCGTCTGCATGACCTACGGCGCCGGCGGGTCCTCACGCGGCCGCACCGTCAACATGGTCGGCCGGATCGCCGCCGAGACCACACTGACCCCGGTCGCCCACCTCACCGCGGTGGACCACTCGATCGCCGAGCTGCGCAACATCATCGGCCACTACGCCGACCAGGGCGTGCGGAACGTCCTCGCGGTACGCGGCGACCCGCCCGGCGACCCGCAGGGCGAGTGGGTGCGCCACCCGCAGGGCGTCGGCTACGCGTACGAGCTGGTGGAGCTGATCAAGGGCATCGGGGACTTCTGCGTCGGGGTGGCCGCCTTCCCACAGATGCACCCGCGCTCGCTCAACTGGGACGACGACATCCGGCACTTCGTCGCCAAGGTCCGGGCCGGTGCCGACTACGCGATCACCCAGATGTTCTTCGAGGTGGAGGACTACCTGCGGCTGCGCGACCGGGTCGCCGCGGCCGGCTGCGAGGTGCCGATCATCCCGGAGATCATGCCGGTCACCAACGCCAAGCAGCTGGAGCGGTTCCCGCAGCTCAGCGGCTCGGCGTTCCCGGCCGAGCTGGAGGCCCGGCTGCGGGCCGCGGTGGACGACCCGGCGGCGCTGCGCGAGGTCGGCATCGAACACGCGACCTCGATGTCCGAGCGGCTGCTCGCCGAGGGGGCGCCCGGTCTGCACTTCATCACCCTCAACGGCTCGACCGCGACCCTGCAGATCTACCAGAACCTGGGCCTGCACCGCGGCTGAGCCGGCGGGCCCCGGGCATCCGCCGCGGCGGGCGCGGATGTGGGGCGGCGGCGGTCGAACGGGTACAGTCGCGGCACGCGCGCGTGCCGCGCGCCGGGCTGTGGCGGAGGTCGCTGATGGGCATCGGGATGCTGGTGTTGTACGCGGCCCTCGCGGTGGTCGCGCTCTGGCTGGTCGCCGAGCTGCTGTTGCAGAACCGTGCGCCGCTGCACTGGCGGGGCGCCGCGCTCGGCGGGTTCCTGCTGGTGGTGGCCGGGATGGCGACCCGCTCGGTGGTGCTGATCGGGGTCGGCGCGGTGGTCTTCGCGGCCGGCCAGGTGCTGGTGACCCTCGCGGTGAAGCGCGGCAAGCCGGCCGGCTGGTCGCTGCGCGCGGCGGACGGCTCACTGCCCGGACCACTGGCCAGGGTCCCGCTGCTGGGCGCGCTCACCGGCGGGGCGGCGGTGGCGGGCGCCGAGGCGGTGGCGGCGGACGTGCCGGTCGGCGAGGTCGGGCCGATCGAGGAGCCCGCCGAGGAACTCCTGCCGGAGTCCGCGGAGGACGCGGTGAGCGACGGGCTGGACGGCCCGGTGGGCCCGGACGACTACGGCGTCTACCAGGCCGTCGGGTACGAGCAGCAGCAGCCGGCCGGCTACCCGCAGTACGGCGCGGTCCCGTACGCCGGCTCCGGTTACCCGGAGCAGGGCTATCCGGCGTACCCGGAGCAGCAGCAGTACCCGGTCGACCCGTACGGCGTGCCGTACGCCCCCCAGCCCTACCCCGAGCAGGGCTACCAGTTCGCCGATCCGGCCTGGCAGCAGCAGCCGGGCTACGGCTACCAGCCGGAGGAGTACGGCCAGGGCTACCAGCAGCAGCCTTACCCCGAGCAGGGCTACCAGCAGCAGGCCGCCTGGCCCTCCGACTACCAGCAGCCCGACTACCAGCAGCCCGGCTACCAGCAGCAGTACGGCGGCATCCCGCAGCAGCCCGGCCACGAGTACCAGCCGCAGCCGGGGGGCTGGCCGCAGTAACGGCGCGGCGTCAGGCCGGGCCGATCAGGCCGGCCGTGACGCAGGCCGACATGCCCGCCCGGGCCAGCCCGCCGCCGGGGTGCGCCGCGCCGCCGATCAGGTAGCCGCCACCCGGCGCGGCGTTGCCGGGCAGCAGGAACGCCCCGCCCGCCCCCGCCAGCGCGGGCCGCGGCACGGCACCGCCGGGGGAGCCGGTCTCCCGCTCGGTGTCGGCCGGACTCCGCACCACCCGCCAGAGCACCCGCTCGCGCAGCCCGAGCCCGGCCGCGTCGACGTGCGTCAGCAGCGCGTCGGCGAACCGGTCGGCGACGCCGGGCGCGCTCCAGTCGAACCGGGCCCGCGAGGGCACGGTCACCGTGAGGGTGGCCGTCTCGTGGGCGTCGTCGGGGCGCAGCGTCGGGTCGTCCGGGCGCAGCACCTGCACGGTCGGGCGCGCGCAGAGCCGGGCGGTCCGGCCGAACAGCGCGTCCAGCTCGTCGGCCCGGTCGGCGGCGTGCACCACCGTCCGGTGCGCGGTGCCGTCCGGGCGCGGGCCGCGCAGCGCGAGCAGCACGCTGACCCGGCCGGGCAGCGCGGGGTCGCCGGGGCCGGGTCGCAGCACGGCGTCGGCCGCCGCCGGCCGCTCGACCCGCTCGCCGAACCGGAACTCCACCCCGCGCAGCTCGCAGCGCCGGTAGACCGCCTCGGCCAGCGCCCGCATCCCGCCGCGGACGTACCAGACCCCGAAGGACTGCTCCATGTAGGGGATCACGGTGGCGCCGGCCGGCACGGTGCGCGGGTCGAAGCCGAACCGGAGCGCGTACTCCTCCAGCAGCGCGGTCAGCGCCGGGTGCCCGTCGAGTTCGCGCTCGGCGACCCGGGCGAGGGTCGGCGCGCCGCCGCGCAGCCGGGCCAGCCCGCGCCGGGGCGGGGCCGGGTACGGGTCGGTGCGCAGCGGGCCGGGGTCGGCGGGCAGCGGCTCCTCCAGCAGCGGGCGCCGGGTGGCTTCCCAGACCGACCGGCCACGGTTCGTCACCGCTCCCCAGCGCTCGCCCGCGCCGGCCCCGAACGCGGTGTCCAGCGCCTGCCCGACCCCGCCGCGGGAGGCGTTCGGGAGCCGCGCGGACGAGCCGTCGGCGAACAGGTGGTGGCTCTCCGGCTCGACCGGGGCGAGTTCGACCAACTGTTCCAGCGGCTCCTTGCCGGTCTTCAACGCGAGGTCGCGGTAGACCGCGGGGAGGGTCAGCAGGGTCGGTCCGGTGTCGAAGGCGAAGCCGTCCCGGCGGTACTGCCCGAGCATCCCGCCGTAGGTCTCGGCGGCCTCGTACACCGTCACCCGGTGGCCGATGGTGGCCAGCCGCGCCGCTGCCGCCAGCCCGCTGATCCCCGCTCCGATGATGACGATCCGTGCCATGGCTGTTGATCCTAGGGGACCGTCCCCGCAGCTCAGGCGGTGACCGCGGTGGCCCGCGGCGCCCGCCGCTCGCGGCGCCGGGCCAGGAAGCGGCGGATCCGGCCGACCGCCAGCCGGACCAGCAGCAGCCCGAGGAGCAGCAGCCCGGCCGCGACGGAGCCCGCCACCCACGGGTGGAAGACCGCCAGGGTGACCAGCCCGGCCACCGTCAGGTCCTCGGCGATGCTGAGCGCGATGTTGCCGGCCGGCTCCGGCGAGGTGTTCACCGCCATCCGCAGCGAGGCCTTGACCAGGTGGCTGACCAGCGCGGTCGTCCCGCCCAGCGCGCCGGCGGCCAGCTCGCCGAGCGAGCCGGGATGCCGCGAGGCGATCAGCGCGGCCACCACGGCGCCGGCGACCGGCCGGATCACGGTGTGCACGGCGTCCCAGACGGTGTCCAGGTACGGGACCTTGTCCGCGACCGCCTCGCACAGGAAGAGCACGGCCGCCGCGACCAGCACGTCGGTGCGTTCCAGAGCCGGCGGCACCGTCCCGGCCCCGCCGAACCTGCCCAGCAGCCCGAGGATCAGCACCACGGCGTAGGCGTTGATCCCGCTGGCCCACCCGCTGGTGAAGATCAGCGGAACGATGGTCACGACGTCCTCCCCGTCCGGCGGCCGTCATCCGCCACCGCCGCCCGCCACGCTACCCCGCCCCGTGCTGGAGCTCGCGATCCCGCCGGCCGCCGAGGGAGCCGACGACCTGTTCCGGCAGGGCGTGTCGCTGATCGCCCGGGCCGGGCCGGACCGGCTGACCGTTCGGCGCCCCCGGGGACTGTCAGTGGTGGGCGACAGCATGGGAGTGCGGGCCGACCGGTCCGCGGCCGCCCGCAGTTGGACCGGGGGAGACCATGACCGTGACCGAGCTCCATGGGGGCACCTCCCAGCCGGAGGCCGCGGGAGAGCTCCCGCTGCGTTCCGTCGACGTCCACCCGGTGCTGCTCCGGGCCGGGGCGCCGCCCGCCGCCCGCGACCTGCTGGCCCAGGCGCGGCGCACCCTGGTCCGGGCCGGTGCCGCCGAGGACCCGCTGGAGCGGTACGCCACCGCGCACCTCGCCGCGCTGCGCACCACCGCCGCCGTGCTCGCCGTCCGGGGCCGCCCCGAGCGGGATCCGCGGCGCCGCCGGGCGATTCGCAGCGCCTGGTCCGTGCTGCCCGAGGTGGCGCCCGAACTCGCCGAGTGGGCCGGGTACTTCGCGGCCGGCGCGGCCAAACGGGCAGCCGCCGAGGCCGGCATCCGGGGCGCCGCCAGCATCCGGGACGCCGACGACCTGGTCCGGAACACCGCGCTCTTCGTCCGGCTGGTCGAGCGGATCCTGCGGCTCGGTGGCTCGGGAACCGGCGGTGGTTGACCGAGCGTGACCAGGGGTGGCGAGGGCCTAAGGTTGGTCCCGTCCGGCCCCTGTCTCGGAGGAGAGCTCACCGTGTACCCGACGCGTCCCCGCAGCGCCCTGCGTACCGCCGTGGTCTGGGAGGTGGTGCGCACGGCCCTGGAGCGGCGGGTCGCCGAGCTGGACCAGCCGGTGCTGGACGTCCTGGACACCGGCGGCGGCACCGGAAACTTCGCCGTGCCGGTGGCCCGGCTCGGTCACCGGGTCACCGTGGTCGACCCCAGCCCGGACGCGCTCTTCGCGCTGGAACGGCGGGCCGCCGAGGCCGGGGTGACCGACCTGGTCCGCGCGGTCCAGGGCGACACCCAGACGCTGCCCGAGGTGATCACCCCCTGCTCGGTCGACGCGGTGCTCTGCCACGGCGTGCTGGAGATGGTGGACGACCCGGCCGAGGCGCTCGGCCACCTCACCACGACCCTGCGCAAGGGCGGCCTGGTCAGCCTGCTCGCGGCCAACCGCAACGGCGCCGTGCTGGCCCGGGCGCTGGCCGGCCACTTCGACGAGGCCCAGGCGGTGCTGGCGGCCCCCGACGGCCGCTGGGGCGCCGGCGACCCGATGCCCCGCCGCTTCACCGCCGAGGAGCTGGACGGGCTGGCCGTCGCGGCCGGCCTGCGGGTCGAGTCGGTGCACGGGGTTCGGGTCTTCGCCGACCTGGTGCCCGGCGTGCTGGTGGACACCGAACCCGGTGCGATGGAGGCGCTGCTCAGGCTGGAGGAGGCGGCCGCCCAGCAGCCCGCCTTCCACGCCGTCGCGACCCAGCTGCACCTGCTCGCCGCGCTGACCTGAGCGCCACCCGGAGACTGTGCCGATCAACTCCGATCAACCGGAAACTCAACCGGGTGTTGGCACGTTTGGCAGCGTGCGGGATCAGTGCGGAACGGGTGGGGATCGAGCGGACACGACGATCCGCCGCCCACTCCGGACCGGGTCCCGGGCCCGTATGATCTGGGTAAAGCCTGACACGCATGACGGCCAGACGCATGGGGCATATGGACCACGACAAGGCCAGGTGGCGGACCGGTCGCCCCGCGACCGACGAGTAGGAGGACTCCGTGCCGCTCTCGGAGCACGAGCAGCGACTGCTCGACCAGATGGAGCGAGCGCTGTACGCCGAAGATCCCAAGTTCGCGACGGCGCTCGAGGGAACCGGCCTGCGCACCTACACCCGCCGACGGGTCTACCAAGCCGCCGCGGGCTTCACCGCGGGTGTCGCCCTCCTGATGGGGGGCATGGTCACCCAGCTGATCTGGGTGAGTGTCGTGGGCTTTCTGGTGATGCTGGGTTGCGCGGTCCTCGCGGTCGCCGGTTGGCGGCGCCATCCGGTCGTCGGCCCCGGCGCCGGGTACCGCACGGCTCCGCCGGCCCGTCGCAAGGCCGGCGTGATGGACCGGATGGAACAGCGCTGGCAGCGCCGCCGCGACGAGCACGACGGCCGCTTCTGACCGGAGCGGCTCCGCGACACCAGCACGGTGGGCGGGCAGTCCCGGGGGGACTTCCCGCCCACCGTGCTGTTCGGGCCGGGCCTCCGGCCCGGCCTACCCGTGCCGACCCCGCCGTAGCCCGGCCAGCGCCCGGTCCGCCCCGGCCCGCCCGCGCTGCCGCAGGACCGCCGGCCGGTCCAGCGCCTGCCGGACCGGCCGGGCCAGCGAGGCCGGGAGCAGCACCGCGCGCAGCCGCTGCCGCCGCCCGGCCGCGGCCCGTAGACCGTCCCGGACGGTGCCGACGTCGGCCCCCAGCGGTGCCGAGGGCTCGGGATCGCGGGCGTACAGCACCCGCTCGGCGGCCAGCGCCACCCGTCCCACCGCCTCCCGCGCCGGGCCGTCCAGCCCGGCCGCCTCGGTGAGCCACTGACCGGTGTGCCGCGGGCTGTGGGCCTCGTCCGGCAGGATGCCGAGGTCCCAGGCCGAGTCGACCAGCTCGGTCCAGGCAGCCAGTACCGCGGCGTCGGTCAGCCCGCCGTCCGGCGCCCCGGGCCGCCGCCCGCCACCCAGTCGACCGCGCCGCAGCCGGGCCCGCCACAGCATCGGCAGCAGGAGCAGCAGCAGGACGAGCAGCCCCCCGCCGACCCACGCGAGCAGCGCCGGCAGCACCGTGCTGCCCCCGACGGTCGAACCGGTGGCCGTCGTGGTCACCGGCGCCTGCTTGCCCGGGCAGTCCCCGGCCCGGCTCAGCTGCGCCGGGCAGCCGCCGCCGGTGGCCGGCAGCGCGGTCGGCTGGCCGGACGGCACCGCGCTCTGCCCGTCGGTGGGGGTGCTGGTGGCCGGCGCCGGCAGGTTGCCGGAGTAGTCCGGCGGGGTGCCCCGGGTCGGCGTCGGCTCGAAGCGCAGCCAGCCCGCGCCCTGGAAGTACAGCTCGGGCCAGGCGTGGTAGTCCTGCGAGCCGACCACGTAGTTGCCGTTGCCGAGGGACCGGCCGGGAGCGAAGCCCACCGCGACCCGGGCCGGGATCCCCAGCGTGCGGGCCATCGCCGCCATCGAGGCGGCGAAGTGCACGCAGAACCCCTTCTTGTCCTGCAGGAACTTGGCGATGGCGGCGGGTCCGGTGCCCGGGTCCACCTGCGAGCTGTAGGTGAACAGCCCGGAGGTGGCGAAGTAGGCCTGGAGCGCCATCGCCTTGTCGTAGTCGTCGTCCAGCCCCTGGGTGACCTGCAACGCGGTGCTGCGCACCACGCTCGGCAGGTTGCTCGGCAGCGCCAGGTCGCGACTGGTCACCGAGGCCGGCGCCGGGCCGGCCTGGCGGAGCTGGTCGGCGGTCGGCTTGGGGAGCAGCGAGGTGACCGTGTAGGAGAGGCCGGTGGCCTTCTGGCCGGAGTCCCCGATCAGCGAGCGGCTGACCGGCTCGTAGCGCCAGTCGCCGGACGGGTCGGCCCGGGTCATCGGGTAGGGCGCGGGGAGCCACTGGGTGCTGAGCTGGTTGCTGACCACCACCTGGGTCTGCATGGTGCTGCTGGCCGTCGCCGTGGAGAGCCCGTCGGGGGGCGGCAGGGTGCCCGGGACCGGCTCGGTGTCCTGCTGGCTGGGCTTCCACTCCACCCCGGTGAAGTCGTCCAGCGAGGTGATCCGCAGGTAGGAGCTCGCCGCGTCGGGGCTGTCGCTGTGGTAGCGGATCAGGTCCTCGCTGCGCTGGTCGCGCAGCCCGTCGGCGAGCGAGACCACCGGGTTCAGCGCGTCGATGCTGTCGCCGTTGCCGGCGCCGGCGTCGGGGTTGCGGTTGATCAGGCTGAGGTCCAGGTTCGGGGCGAGCCCCGGCAGGATCAGGGCCACCGCGAGGGCCAGCACGCCGATCAGCTGCCCGCCGGCGGCGAGTGCGGTGCTGTCCGGGCCGTTCCCGGCGGTCGGGCCGCGGAACACCCGGCCCCAGCGGGAGAGCCGGTCGCGGCCCTCGGCGTAGAGCAGCGCGAGGTAGCCGGTGGCGGCCAGCAGGAACCAGAGCCAGGCCGCCCCACTGCTCCCGGCCAGCCCGCAGCCGACGGTGAAGAGCGCCAGCAGCGGCAGCCCGGCCGGCGCGGCCCGCCGGTGGGTCACCGCCAGGGCGTCCACCAGCACCGCGACCACCGCGACCGAGGCGATCAGCAGGAACCGCAGGCCGGGGGTGGCCGGGGCCGGGATGGCGTACAGCCGGATGTCGCTGCCCGCGGAGCTGAGCAGGTCGCTCACCGCGCCGGGAGTGGCCGGCCCGGGCAGCAGGCCGCCGATCAGCGAGGGGCGCACCGCGCCGAGCAACAGCAGGTAGCACAGCACCAGCAGTTGGCCCGCCACGACCAGCAGCGGGTGCCGCGCGACCCGCCGCAGGCCCATCCCGACCAGGGCGTTGACCAGCAGCAGGAAGAGCGCGGGCACCAGCCAACCGGCCGGTTTCAGCAGCGGGGTCAGGCTGAGCGTGGCCAGGCCGGTGGCGGCCGTGGCGCTGACGGTGAGCCGGGCGCCGGCGGTCATCCGCTCGCCCCCTTCCGGGTCGGGCCGCGGTCGGCGCCGGCCGCCTGGGCGTATCGGTCCAGCTGCCGCCAGAGATCGGGTACGGCGTCCCCGGCCCGGGCCGGCAGGACGGTCCAGCCGGCCTCGCGCAGCAGCCGCAGCGGTCGGCCGCTCTCCCGCCCGTCGTCCGGGAGGGGCCGGCCCAGCCCGGTCCAGCTGCCGGTGTCCAGCAGGAAGGCGACCGCGGTGCCGGCCCGCCGGCGCAGCCGGCCCAGGCTCGCGATCCGCTCCTCGTCGAGCGTGCCGAGGATCGCCACCAGCAGGCCCTCGCCCTCCAGCCGCAGCGCCTCCTCGGCCCGGTCGAGTCCGGCGCCGTCGGACAGCTCCACCGCGGCGAGCGCGTCCAGCACCAGACCGACCGACTCGCCGACCGAGCCGACGGTGAGGCCCGCGGTGTCCGGCAGCGACTCACCGGTGTCGGTCAGCAGGCGGGTCCGGAAGCCGCGTTCCAGCAGGTGCACCGCGACCGAGGCGGCGCAGCTCACCGCCCACTCGAACGAGCCGGCCGGGCCGCTGCCGTGGTGGCCGATCTCGCGGGTGTCCAGCAGTACGGTGGCGCGGGCGCGCACCGGCTGCTCCTCGCGCCGGACCATCAGTTCGCCGTACTTCGCGGTGGACTTCCAGTGCACCCGGCGCAGGTCGTCGCCGTACCGGTACTCGCGCGGCACCGCGTCGTCGTCCCCGGCCTGCGCGAGCGCCCGGGAGACGCTCTCGCCGTAGCCCGCCCACTCGCCGGAGACCCGCACCGCGGGCAGCGGCAGCACCTGCGGCACCACGGTGAGCACGTCGGAGGCGTTGAACGCGCGGGTCAGCTCGCACATCCCGAACGGGTCGGAGAGCCGCAGCCGCAGCGGGCCGAGCCGGTAGCGGCCGCGCAGGTCGGAGCGGACCCGGTAGGAGACCTCGCGGTGGCCGCGCGGCTCGACCCGGTCCAGCACGAAGCGCGGGCGCGGCCCGAGCACGTACGGGACCATGTCCTCCAGCATCAGCAGCCCGGTGGGCACCCGGGAGACGTTGTCGACCCGCAGGTGCACCCGGGCCTCCTGCCCGGCGGTGGCCCGGTGCGGGGTGAGCCGGCGCCCGGAGGCGACCCGGTAGCGGGTGCGCACCAGCAGCACGGCGGCGGCCAGCGGCAGCGCGGCCAGCAGCACGCCGACCCGCAGCAGGGGAGCCTGGCCCAGCAGGTACGAGCAGACCACGGCGGTCAGGCCGGCGGCCAGGAACGCGCGGCCGCGGGTGGTCAGGCCGCGCAGCCCGGCCCGGAACCCGGACGGGTCATCCTGCTCCGCCACCTCAGCCTCGCCGCGCCGGGCCCTGCGGGTGGGGCTGCTGCGGACGTGGGATCGGCAACCGGGCCACCAGGTCCCGGATGATCTGCTCCGCGCCGCGCCGGGCCAGCTGGGCCTCGGCGGTCGGCAGCAGGCGGTGGGCCAGCACCGGGACGGCGAGCGCCTGGACGTCGTCCGGCAGCACGTACTCGCGCCCGGCCAGGGCGGCCGCCGCCCGGGCGGCCCGGACCAGGTGCAGGGTGGCCCGCGGCGAGGCGCCGAGCCGCAGTTCGGGGGAGGTCCGGGTGGCGGCCACCAGGTCGACCGCGTAGCGGCGGACGCTGTCGGCCACGTGCACCGCGCGGACCACGTCGATCAGCTTGAGGATGTCGTGCGCGTGCGCGACCGGCTGCAGGTCCTCCAGCGGGGAGGCGCCGCCGTGCACGTCGAGCATCGCCAGCTCGGCCTCGGGGCTGGGGTAGCCGATCGAGATCCGGGCCATGAAGCGGTCCCGCTGGGCCTCGGGCAGCGGGTAGGTGCCCTCCATCTCCACCGGGTTCTGGGTGGCCACCACCATGAACGGCGAGGGCAGCTCGTAGGTCTCGCCGTCGATGGTGACCTGCCGCTCGGCCATCGACTCGAGCAGCGCGGACTGGGTCTTCGGCGAGGCGCGGTTGATCTCGTCGCCGACCACGATCTGCGCGAAGATCGCGCCGGGGCGGAACTCGAAGTCCATCCGCTGCTGGTCGAAGACGTTGGTGCCGGTGACGTCCGAGGGCAGCAGGTCGGGGGTGAACTGGATCCGGCGGACCGTGCAGTCCACCGAACGGGCCAGTGCCTTGGCGAGCATGGTCTTGCCGACGCCCGGCACGTCCTCCAGCAGCAGGTGCCCCTCGGCCAGCATCACGGTCAGCGCGATCCGGACGGCCTCCGGCTTGCCCTCGATGACGCTCTCGATCGAGGCCCGGACCCGGTTGACCACCGCTCCCAGCTCGGGCAACCCGGCCGGTCCGGCCGGGAACGCCCCGGCGCCGGGCCGCGGCCTGCCGGCGCGCCCGTCCAGAGGGGCCTGCTCGTTGTAGGTCGTCACCCGATTTGCTCCTCGCCCTGCTCGCGCCGGTCCGTCCGATCGGAGCCGGCCCACCCCGAAGTCGTTTCCGCTCACCGATGGTCGCCCATCGCAACCGGCTGGTCGGGAACGGGGTACCCGGACGGACCGCCCCAGGTGGTGCGGGGCGCGGGTCCGCAGCGGCATTCTTCCCTGAGCGGTGGCCAGAAGTCACCCGAGCAGGTGACGGCTGCCCGAAGCGCCCGACCCGGGCGAGGTCGCGGCGGGCCTGACGTCAGGTCAGTGGATTTCGCGGAGCAGGCCGGTGTGGACGTCGAAGACGAAGCCCCGGACGTTGTCGGTGTGCGGCAGGAACGGCGAGGTGCGGACCCGCTGCATGGACTGGCGCACGTCGCCGTCCAGGTCGACGAAGGACTCCACCGCCCACTGCGGGCGCTGGCCGACCTCCAGCTCGAGCTCGCGGCGGAAGTCCTCGGTCAGCCCGAGCAGGCCGCAGCCGGTGTGGTGGATCAGCGCGATCGCGCGGGTGCCCAGGGCGCGCTGGCTGATCGTCAGCGAGCGGATGGTGTCGTCGGTGACGACCCCGCCCGCGTTGCGGAGCACGTGCGCGTCGCCCAGCTCCAGGCCGAGCGCCGCGAAGAGGTCCAGGCGGGCGTCCATGCAGGCCACCACGGCGACCTTCTGCACGGGCCGGGCGTCCATGCCGCCGTCCCGGAAGGAGACGGCGTACTCGCGGTTGGCGGCGACGAAGCGATCGATAATCGTCTCGGTGGCCGGAGCCGTGGGACGGCCCGGGGCGGGCCGATCGGGGGTGACGGTCATAGGTACGACGTTAGTAGGAATTCGCTGGTCGCGGTGAGTCCTGCCCAAACCAGGCCCACCGGTGTGATGGAGCACATAGGGAGCGCGTGGCGGGGCGCGGCCGGCGCGACCCCGCGCGGTACGCTGGGCCGCAGTAGCAGCCCGCGGCCTCGTCCCGCTCCGTGCCACCTGGCGCACCTTCCCCGGCGCCGGGCGGTCACAGCCTTCCCCCTCGCGAGCGGGCGGGGACCCCGGGCGGTGTCCGGCCCACCCGTCGCGGTGGGCCAAAATGGTCGGATCACAGCTCCCCGGCGCCGTCCGCGCCCGGCGGACGGCTCCGTACCGAGGAAAGGCGCACCAGCGCATGGCCACAGGCAGCCCGGACCCCAAGCACGTACCGGTCATGCTGCAACGCTGCATGGACGCGCTCGCCCCGGCGATCAGCGCGCCCGGCGCGGTGGTGGTGGACGCGACGCTCGGCCTCGGCGGCCACAGCGAGGCGCTGCTCACCCAGTTCCCCGAGGTGCGGCTGGTGGCGGTGGACCGTGACCCGGAGGCGCTGCGGCTCTCCGCCGAGCGGCTCGCGCCGTTCGGCGACCGGGCCACCCTGGTGCACGCCGTGTACGACGAGATCCCCGAGGTGCTGGACCGGCTCGGCCTCCCCGAGATCCAGGGCGTCCTCTTCGACCTCGGGGTCTCCTCGATGCAGTTGGACGAGGCCGAGCGCGGCTTCGCCTACGCCCAGGACGCCCCGCTCGACATGCGGATGGACCAGACCCGCGGGCTGAGCGCCGCCGAGGTGCTCAACACCTACAGCCACGGCGACCTGGCCCGGATCCTCAAGGTCTACGGCGAGGAGCGGTTCGCCGGCAAGATCGCCTCGGTGATCCTCCGGGAGCGGGCGAAGGAACCGTTCACCACCAGCGCGCGTCTGGTCGAGTTGGTGCGCAACGCCATCCCGGCCGCCACCCGGCGGACCGGCGGCAACCCGGCCAAGCGGACCTTCCAGGCGCTGCGGATCGAGGTCAACGGCGAGCTGGAGGTGCTCGACCGGGCCATTCCGGGCGCGCTGGCCAGGCTCGCGGTGGGCGGCCGGATCGCCGTGATGTCCTACCAGTCGCTGGAGGACCGGCTGGTCAAGCAGTACTTCGCCGCCGGCGCCACCAGCACCGCGCCGCCCGGGCTGCCGTTCATCCCGGAGGAGCACCAGCCCTGGCTGAAGCTGCTCACCCGCGGGGCCGAGCTGGCCACCGAGGAGGAGATCGAGCAGAACCGGCGCGCCGCGCCCGTGCGGCTGCGGGTGGCGGAGAGGATCAGAGCGACCCGCTGACGGCGGGTGATCGGCTGTGGGACGCGGGCGGGCACCCGGGGCCGCACGGCCGTGCGGGGGGCGATGACGGGCGAGGCGTGAGGGAGAGCGTGGTGCCGGTACCGGCGGCCAACGATGGCATCCAGCGGGGCAGACTGCTGCCGGGGCAGGCGGGGCGGGCCCGGATCACCGTCCGTCCGGGCCGTTCGCCGCGCGGCGGCCGCGGGCGGGCACCGTTCGCGATCCTGATGGGTCTGCTCCTCACGGCCGGCCTGCTCGGACTGCTGATGCTCAACACCGCGCTGAACGAGGGCTCCTTCGAGCTGTCCAAGCTGCAGAAGCAGACCACCCAGCTGACCGACCAGCAGCAGGAGCTGCAGCAGCAGATCGCGCAGAACTCCGCGCCGGACGCGCTGGAGCGCAACGCCCGGCAGCTGGGCATGGTGCCGGGGGGCGACCCGGCCTTCCTGCAGGACGACGGCAAGGTGCTCGGCTCGCCCGCGCCGGCCAAGGACAGCCCGCCGGTGTCGCGCACCAACGCCGACCTCTGGCCGGGCGAGTCGGCCGGCCAGCCCAGCCAGTCGCCGGCCACCGCGGCCTCGCCCGCCCCCCCGTCGCCGGTCGCCTCCGCCCCGGCCGCCGCCGGCGAGGGCGCGATCCGGGTGGACCCGGTCACCCCGTCGCCGAACGGCGGTGCCACGCGATGACGACCCCGCGCCGCCCCCGGACCCCGGACGATCGTCCGCGCAAGCCCGCCGCACCCCAGCAGCGCAAGGGCGCCGGCACCGCGCGCCCTCCGCAGCGGGTCCCGCGCCCGGGCGAGCGTCCGCGCAAGCCCGCCCCGCGTCCACCGGCCCGGTCGCAGCCGCGCCGGCTCCAGCTGGCCGACCCGCGCCGCCGGCTGCGGGTGGTGACCGTGGCACTGGCCGTGGTCTTCTCGATCTTCGCCGGCCGGCTGGTGCAGATCCAGCTCCTCGACGCCGGCGAGCTGAGCCGGGACGCCAGCCGCTACCGCTACCAGGACGTGGTGCTGCCCGCCCAGCGCGGCTCGATAACGTCCTCCGACGGCGTGGCCCTGGCGACCACCGTGGACGCCTACGACATCACCGCCGACCCGACCATGTTCACCGCGGACCAGCTGCACGTCCCGGACGGCCCGGAGCAGGCCGCCGACCTGCTGGCGCCGATCCTGGGCCTGGCCAGGGACAAGCTGGCCGCCAAGCTGCGCACGCCGAAGAGCCGGGGCGTCACGCTGGCGTTCAAGCAGAGCCCGCAGGTCCGCAACCAGATCCTGGACCTCAAGGCCTCGCTCAGCCAGAAGATCAACACCAAGGCCTGCCGGGCCGAGCAGGCGCAGCTGGCCAAGCCGGCCGACCAGGGCGGCCGGAGCAGCCTGGACGACTCCTGCGTCAACCCGCTCACCGGGGTCTTCTCCGGCGACCTGACCAGCAAGCGGATCTACCCGGCCGACGGCCTGGCGTCCAACCTGGTCGGTTTCGTCAACGCGCAGGGCGACGGCGCGGGCGGCCTGGAGCTGCAGTACCAGCAGCAGCTCGCCGGCCAGGACGGCTACAGCTACTCGGAGCAGTCCGGCGGCCAGCAGATCCCCACCGGCTCCGACTCGACGAAGCCCGCGGTGCCCGGCAGCGACCTGCGGCTGACCATCAACCGGGACATCCAGTGGGCCGCCCAGCGGGCCATCACCGACCAGGTCAGCGCGTCCGGGGCGGAGAAGGGCTACGTGATCGTCCAGGACGTGCGGACCGGTCAGATCCTCGCCATGGCCACCTCGCCCGGCTTCGACCCGAACGACCTGAGCAGCGCGAGCCCGGACCAGCTCGGCAACCCGGCCCTGCAGGACGCCTACGAGCCCGGCAGCACCGCCAAGCTGATGACCATGGCCGCGGTGCTGGACACCGGCGCGGCGACCTGGGACACCCACGTCACCGTGCCCGGCACGCTGACCCGGGCCGGCCAGGTCTTCCACGACGACGTGGACCACGGCACCTGGTACCTGACGCTGAACGGCGTGCTCGCCAAGTCGTCCAACATCGGCACCATCGAGGCCGCCGAGCACCTGGGCAAGACCCAGCCGGAGGCCAACGCCGTGCTCGGCGGCTACCTGCGGAAGTTCGGCATCGGGCAGCCGACCGGGCTCGGGTTCCCCGGCGAGACCCGGGGCATCCTGGCCGACCCGCAGAGCTGGAAGGGCACCCAGCAGTACACCATCCCGTTCGGCCAGGGCCTCTCCGTCAACGCGCTGCAGGCCACCTCGGTCTACTCGACGATCGCCAACGGCGGCGTGCGGGTCGCGCCCACCCTGGTCGAGGGCACCACCGGCCCGGACGGCAAGTACACCCCGGCGCCGGCCCCGGCTGAGAGCCGGGTGGTGAGCCCGCAGACCGCCAAGACGCTCGGCCAGATGCTGGAGTCGGTGGTCACCGACGACCAGGGCACCGGCAACACCGCCCAGATCCCCGGTTACCGGGTCGCGGGCAAGACCGGTACCGCCAACCGGGTGGACCCCAAGACCGGCCTCTACAACGGGTACACCGCCTCGTTCATCGGCTTCGCACCCGCCGACCAGCCCCGGCTGACCGTCTCCTGCGTCATCCAGAACCCGACCACCGGCAGTCACTTCGGCGGCCCGCTCTGCGGGCCGGTGTTCAAACAGGTGATGGAGTTCGCCCTGGAGACCCTCCAGGTGCCGCCGAGCGGCAGCGAGGCCCCCAACCTGCCCGTCGACTGGAAGCCCTGAACCATGAGCACCGAGCCCGACCGCGCTGTGAACCCGCTCACACCCGGGGGTCCGCTGGCCCCGGTGTCCCAGGAGACCGACGGGGCCTCACTTGGCCTCGACGGCCCCGGGGCCGATAGCCTGCCCGCCGTGCCGAAATCAGACCAAACCAGTGTGACCCCGCCCCGCCCGAGCACGGCGGCGCCGACCCCGCTCGCCGAGATCGCCGCGACCCTCGGCCTGCCGGAGGTCGCCGGAGCCGCCGTCACCGGCATCACCCACGACTCCCGCGCGGTCCGTCCGGGCGACGTGTACGTGGCGTTCGCCGGCGCCAACCACCACGGCGCGGCCTTCGCCGGCCAGGCGGTGGCGGCGGGTGCGGTCGCGGTGCTGACCGACCGGGCCGGGGCCGAGCAGGCCGCCGAGCACGGGGTCCCGCTGCTGGTGGTGGAGAACCCGCGGGCCTGGATGGGCGCGCTGGCGGCCCGGATCTACGGCGACCCGTCGAAGTCCCTGCTGACCCTCGGCCTGACCGGCACCAACGGCAAGACCACCACCTCGTACCTGGTCGAGGGCGGGCTGCGCGGTGCCGGCCGGACCCCCGGCGTGATCGGCACCGTCGAGATGCGGGTCGGCACCGAGCGGATCAAGAGCGAGCGGACCACCCCCGAGGCCACCGACCTGCACGCGATCCTCGCGGTGATGCGCGAGCGCGGCGCGGACGCGGTGGTGATGGAGGTCTCCAGCCACGCCCTGGTGTTCGGCCGGGCGGACGGCGTCGAGTACGACGTCGCGCTCTTCAACAACCTGACCCCGGAGCACCTGGACTTCCACCCGGACATGGAGGACTACTTCCGGGCCAAGGCGCGGCTCTTCGAGCCGGGCCGGACCAGGGCCGGGGTGGTCAACCTGGACGACGCCTACGGCCGCCGGCTGGCCGCCGAGGCCGCCATCCCGGTGACCACCTTCTCCGCGACCGGCGCGGCCGAGGCCCACTGGCGGGCGGTGGACGTCCAGCTCGGTCCGATCGGTTCGACCTTCCGGGTGGTCGGCCCGGGCGGGCAGTCGGCGGACGCCGCCGTCCCGCTGCCCGGCCCGTTCAACGTCGCCAACGCGCTGGCGGCGATCACCGTGCTGGTGACCGCCGGGCTGCCGCTGGCCGAGGCGGCGGCCGGGGTGGCCGCCGTGCCGGGCGTGCCGGGCCGGCTGGAGCGGGTGGACGCCGGGCAGGCCTACGTGGCCGTGGTGGACTACGCGCACAAGCCGGACGCCCTGCAGGCGGTGCTCTCCTCGCTGCGCGAGGTCACCAAGGGCCGGCTGCACGTGGTGGTCGGATGCGGCGGGGACCGCGACCCGTTCAAGCGCGGCCCGATGGGCGCGATCGCCGCCCGGCTGGCCGACACCGCCGTGCTGACCAGCGACAACCCGCGCTCGGAGGACGCCCTGGCGATCCTCGGCAGCATGCTGGGCGGCGTGCTGGAGGTGCCGGAGGCCGAGCGCGGCGAGGTGCTGCTGGTGCCGGACCGGGCCGAGGCGATCGCCGCCGCGGTGGCCCGGGCGCACGCCGGTGACACCGTGCTGGTGGCCGGCAAGGGGCACGAGCTCGGCCAGTACGTACGTGACGAGATCCGCCCGTTCGACGACCGGGAGGTGCTGCGCGCGGCGATCGCCCGCACCCACCCGACCGGCGTCGAGGGCCACCGAGGAGTAGAGCAGCCGTGATCGCACTGACCCTGGCCGAGGTGGCCGCCGCCACCGGTGGCCGTCTCGCCGACGTGACGGACCCGCAGGCCCAGGTGACCGCCCCGGTGGTGGTCGACTCCCGGAAGGTCGAGCCGGGCGGCCTGTTCGCGGCGTTCCTCGGCGAGCGGGTGGACGGCCACGACTACGCCGAGCGCGCGATCGCGGCGGGTGCCGTGGCGGTGCTGGCCGAGCGGCCGGTCGGGGTGCCCGCGGTGCTGGTCGAGAACGCCCAGACGGCGCTCGGCCTGCTCACCCGGGCGGTGGCCGAGCGGGCCAAGGCGGTCCGCACCGTGGCGCTGACCGGCTCGGCCGGGAAGACCAGCACCAAGGACCTGATCGCCCAGCTGCTGGAGCGGATCGGGCCGACGGTGTACACCGAGGGCTCGCTCAACAACGAGCTCGGCCTGCCGCTGACGGTCAGTCGGGTCGAGGAGTCCACCCGGCACCTGGTGCTGGAGATGGGCGCCCGGCACAAGGGCGACATCGCCTACCTGACCGGTCTGGTGCGCCCGTCGATCGGCCTGGTGCTCAACGTCGGCTCCGCGCACCTGGGGGAGTTCGGCTCCAAGGAGGGCATCGCCGAGGCCAAGGGCGAGCTGGTGGAGTCGCTGGCCGAGGACGGCGTCGCGGTGCTGAACGCGGACGACCCGCTGGTGCGGGCGATGGCCGCGCGCACCCGGGCCCGGGTGGTCTTCTTCGGCGAGGGCCGGGAGGCCCAGGTCCGCGCACAGGATGTTCGCCTCGACTCCACCGGCCGTCCATCGTTCACGCTGATCACCCCGGCCGGTTCCGCACCGGTTCAGCTGCGCCTGTACGGTGAGCACCACGTCTCGAACGCCCTCGCCGCCGCCACGGTGGCGATGGAGCTCGGACTGTCCGTCGATGACACCGCCGCCGCCCTGGGCGAGGCGGGTGCGCTGTCCCGCTGGCGCATGGAGGTCACCGAGCGGGCCGATGGTGTCACGATCGTGAACGACGCCTACAACGCGAACCCGGAGTCGATGCGGGCCGCGCTGCGGGCGCTCGCGACGATGGGGGGCCGCGGTCCGGAGCGCCGCCGCACCTGGGCGGTGCTCGGCGAGATGCGGGAGCTCGGCGAGGAGAGCCTCGACGAGCACGACGCCATCGGGCGGCTCGCGGTCCGACTCGACGTCACCAAGCTGGTGGCGGTGGGCGGGCGCGAGGCGGCCTGCATGGAACTGGGCGCGAGGAACGAAGGTTCGTGGGGTGAGGAGTCGGTGCTGGTGTCCGACGCGGAGGCGGCGGTCGAGCTGCTGCGCGGTCAGCTGCGGCCTGGGGACGTGGTGCTGGTGAAGGCCAGCCGATCGGTGGGTCTGGAGAAGGTCGCCGAGGCGCTACTCGCCGGTGGTGATGCCCGGTGATGAAGCAGATCCTCTACTCCGGCATGATCGGGCTGGTGCTGACGCTGTTCGGCACCCCGGCCCTGATCAAGCTGCTGGCCCGGCACGGCTACGGCCAGTACATCCGGGACGACGGCCCCAAGGCGCACCACAGCAAGCGCGGGACCCCGACCATGGGTGGGATCGCCTTCATCCTGGCCACCCTGATCGCCTACTTCGCCACCAAGGCGATCGCGGGTGAGCGGCCCAGCGCCTCGGCGCTGCTGGTGCTCTTCCTGACGGCGGGTCTGGGCCTGGTCGGCTTCCTGGACGACTACATCAAGGTGGTCAAGCGGCGCTCACTGGGCCTGCGGGCCAAGGCGAAGCTGCTCGGGCAGTCCTTCGTGGCACTGGCCTTCGCGATCCTGTCGCTGCAGTTCAGCGACAACCGCGGGATCACCCCGGCCTCCACGCACCTCTCGTTCGTCCGGGACTTCGGCTGGTCGATCGGCCCGGTGTTGTTCGTGATGTTCGCGTACTTCATGATCGCGGCGATGTCGAACGGCGTGAACCTGACGGACGGTCTGGACGGTCTGGCCACCGGCGCGTCGGTGATGGTCTTCGGCGCGTACACCTTCATCGGCGTCTGGCAGTACGGCCAGACCTGCTCGCGGATGCTGAGCGCGACCGCCAACTGCTTCGAGGTCCGCGACCCGCTGGACCTGGCGGTGGTGGCCTCCGCGCTGATGGGCTCCTGCTTCGGCTTCCTGTGGTGGAACACCTCGCCCGCCAAGATCTTCATGGGCGACACCGGCTCGCTGGCCCTCGGTGGCGCACTGGCCGGGCTGGCCATCTGCTCGCGCACCGAGCTGCTGCTCGCGCTGCTCGGCGGCCTCTTCGTGATCATCACCCTCTCGGTGATCATCCAGGTCGGCTCGTTCCGGATGACCGGCAAGCGGGTCTTCAAGATGGCGCCACTACAGCACCACTTCGAACTCAAGGGCTGGAGCGAAGTGCTGATCGTGGTGCGGTTCTGGATCATCCAGGGCCTCTGCGTCGCGGTCGGCCTCGGCCTCTTCTACGCGGGATGGGTGACCAGTTGACGATCCAGGAGTGGACCGGGCTGCCGGTCGCCGTGGCGGGCCTCGGGGTCTCCGGGATCAGCGCCGCCCGGGTGCTGCGCGACCTCGGTGCCGAGGTCACCGTGGTGGACGGCGGCGACGGCCCGGCGCTGCGGGCCAGGGCCGCCGAGCTGACCGGCGTCACCGTCCGCCTCGGCGACGGTGACACGCTGCCCGAGGGCACCCGACTGGTCGTCACCTCGCCCGGCTGGCCGCCGAGCAGCCCGCTCTTCGCCGCCGCGGACCGGGCCGGCGTGCCGGTCTGGGGCGACGTGGAGCTGGCCTGGCAGCTGCGCAAGCCGCTGCCCGCCACCGGCGAGCCGGCCCCCTGGCTGGCCGTCACCGGCACCAACGGCAAGACCACCACGGTCCAGATGCTCGCCTCGATCCTGACCGCCGCGGGCCGGCGGACCGCCGCGGTCGGCAACGTCGGGGTCTCGGTGCTGGACGCCGTGCTGGCCGGCTTCGAGGGAGAGGGCGAGCCGTACGACGTGCTCGCGGTCGAGCTCTCCAGCTACCAGCTGCACTGGGCGCCCAGCCTGCGCCCGCACTCCGCCGCGGTGCTCAACCTGGCCCCGGACCACCTGGACTGGCACGGCTCGATGGCGGCCTACGCCGCCGACAAGGGCCGGATCTTCCAGGGCAACCAGGTCGCCTGCGTCTACAACCTGGCCGACCCGGCCACCGAGGAACTGGTCCGCGAGGCCGACGTCGAGGAGGGCTGCCGAGCGATCGGCTTCGGCCTCGACGCACCGGGCCTCTCCCAGTTCGGCGTGGTGGACGGCCTGCTGGTGGACCGGGCCTTCGTGCCGGACCGCCAGAAGAACGCCGCCGAGATCGGCGCGGTCTCCGACGTCAACCCGCCGGCCCCGCACAACATCGCCAACGCCCTGGCGGCGGCGGCGCTGGCCCGGGCCTACGGGGTGGACACCAAGGCGGTCCGGGACGGGCTGCGGGCCTTCGCGCCCGACGCGCACCGGATCGCCCGGGTGGCCGAGGTGGCCGGGGTGACCTGGATCGACGACTCCAAGGCCACCAACACCCACGCGGCGGCCGCCTCGCTGGCGGCCTACCAGCCGATCGTGTGGATCGCCGGCGGCCTGGCCAAGGGCGCCGAGTTCGACGACCTGGTCCGCGGCGCGGCCGGCCGGCTGCGCGGTGCCGTGCTGATCGGTGCCGACCGGGCGCTGATCCGTGAGGCGCTGGCGCGACACGCCCCGGATGTACCAGTGATCGAACCGGCCGAAGGTGAGACTGGCGCGGTGACGATGGCCGAGACGGTGCGTGCGGCCGCGAGCCTGGCCCGGCCGGGGGACACGGTCCTGCTCGCCCCGGCCTGTGCGTCGATGGACATGTTCACCAACTACGGCGAGCGGGGCGACCTGTTCGCCGCGGCGGTACGGGAGCTGACGAAGTAGCGGGCACACGGGAGAGGGGCGGCGCGGTGGCGGGTCAGAGCAGGGCGGAGACGACCGCACCGCCGGAGCGCGGCCCCTCCCGGCTGAACTTCATCTCGGCGACCACCACGACCTTCAAGACCGAGGGCCTGACCGGCCGGCTGCGCGCGCTGCGCGACCGGCTGCGCTACACGCTGGCCCGGCCGCTCACGCCGTACTACCTGATCCTCGGGGCGTCGGCGCTGCTGCTGGTGCTCGGTCTGATCATGGTCTTCTCGGCCTCCAACATCACCGCCATCCACCAGGGTCTGCCCGGGCTGTACTACTTCCGCAAGCAGCTGGTGGCGGTGCTGCTGGGCAGCGTGCTGCTGGTGGCGGCGGCCCGGGTGCCGCCGGCGGTGCACCGGGTGCTGGCGTACCCGGTGCTGCTGGGCGCGATCGGCGCGCTGGTGCTGGTGGCCATCCCGGGCATCGGGATGCGGATCAACGGCAACCAGAACTGGCTGAACTTCGGTTTCTTCCAGCTCCAGCCCTCGGAGTTCGCCAAGCTCGCGCTGGTGCTCTGGGGGGCCGACCTACTGGCCCGCAAGCAGAAGGCCGGCACGCTGACCCAGTGGAAGCACCTGCTGGTCCCGCTGGTGCCGGGCGCCCTGCTGCTGCTTCTGCTGATCATGCTCGGTGGTGACATGGGGACCTCGATGATCCTGGTCGCCATGGTCTTCGCACTGCTCTGGATGGTCGGCGCACCGCTGCGGCTGTTCGTCGCCACCCTGGGCATCGCGGTGGTGGCCTGCACCGCACTGATCATCACCGTGCCGCACCGGCTCGACCGGCTGGCCTGCATCGGGATCACCAAGCAGGTGCCCGGCCCCGACTGCTTCCAGGCCCTGCACGGCCTCTACGCCTTCGGGCTGGGCGGGATCTTCGGGACCGGGCTGGGCGCGGGCTACGAGAAGTGGGGCCAGCTGCCCGAGGCGCACACCGACTTCATCTTCGCCGCCACCGGCGAGGAACTGGGTCTGGTGGGGACGCTGTCGGTCATCGGTCTCTTCGCGGCACTAGGGTATGCGGGTATCCGTGTGGCCATCGGCACGAAGGACACCTTCGTCAGGTACGCCGCGGGAGCCGCCACCACGTGGATCATGGCCCAGGCCGTGATCAACCTGGGGTCGGCGCTGGGACTGCTGCCCATCGCGGGCGTCCCCCTCCCGCTGTTCTCCTACGGGGGGTCCGCCATGCTGTCGGCCATGTGCGCCCTGGGCATGCTGCTCTGCTTCGCACGCAGCATGCCGGGGGCGAAGGCGGCCCTGGCCGCCCGGAGCTCGAAGTCCCGGTTCAGGACAGGTCTGCGCCGGGTGCTGCCACGACGACGAACCACAGCGCGCCCGGCCGCCCGGCCGCCGCGCAGGGAGCGGTGAATTTCGGTGCATGTCGTACTCGCCGGCGGGGGTACCGCCGGACACATCGAGCCCGCAATGGCGCTCGCCGACGCGCTGCGCAGGCACGACCCCAGCATCGGCATCACCGCGCTCGGCACCGAGCGCGGCCTGGAGACCCGGCTGGTGCCGGAGCGCGGCTACCAGCTGGAGCTGATCCCGGCCGTGCCGCTGCCACGCAAGCCCACGCCCGAGCTGATCACCGTGCCGGGCCGGCTGCGCGGCACGGTGCGGGCCGCCCAGGACATCATCGAGCGGGTCAAGGCGGACGTCGTGGTCGGCTTCGGCGGCTACGTCGCCATGCCCGCCTACCTGGCGGCCAAGCGCGCGGGCGTGCCGATCGTGGTGCACGAGGCGAACGCCCGTCCGGGCCTGGCCAACAAGATCGGCGCCCGGTACAGCGACTTCGTCGCGGTCTCCACCCCGGACAGCAAGCTGCGCGACTCGCGGTACATCGGCATCCCGCTGCGCCGCACCATCGCCACCCTGGACCGGAACGCGGTGCGTCCGGAGGCCCGGGCCTACTTCGGCCTGGACCAGCGGCTGCCCACCCTGCTGGTCTCCGGCGGCTCGCAGGGCGCCCGGCGGCTGAACGAGACCGTCCAGGCCATCGCGCCGCGGCTGCAGCAGTACGGCGTGCAGATCCTGCACGCGGTCGGCCCGAAGAACGAGCTGCCGCGGATCGACGACATCCCCGGCATGCCGCCGTACCGCGCGCTGCCGTACGTCGACCGGATGGACCTCGCCTACGCGGCGGCCGACCTGATGCTCTGCCGGGCCGGCGCCATGACGGTGGCCGAGCTGGCCGCGGTCGGCCTGCCCGCCGCCTTCGTGCCGCTGCCGATCGGCAACGGCGAGCAGCGCCTGAACGCCCAGCCGATGGTCAAGGCCGGTGGCGGGCTGCTGGTGGACGACGCCGAGCTCACTCCGGACTGGGTGCTGGGCAACGTGCTGCCGGTGCTCACCGACCCGCAGCGGCTCTGGGACATGAGCCGGGCGGCCGCCGAGTTCGGCCGTCGGGACGCCGACGACCTGCTGGTCGGGATGGTCTACGAGGCGATCGACGCCGCTCGGGGCGGCCGTCGTCGTGGTTGACGACCGGCGGGGGGCGGACGACGAGGAGCAACGGCTCCCTCGTCTCCGCCTCTCCCGCCGGGGGATCGTGGTCCTCACCGCACTGGGCGCGGTCCTGCTCGGGTCGGTCGTCTGGGTGGTCTTCTTCTCCTCGGTACTGGACGTCCGTTCGGTGGCGGTCCAGGGTCTGCGGGACGACCAGCTGACGGCGGACCAGGTGCGGACGGCGATCGGGACGCTCCAGCACGGCCCGCTGGCCCAGGTGGACCTGGACGCGGTGAAGCACCGGGTCCAGGCGCTGCCCCGGGTGGCCTCGGCGGAGGTCTGGCGTGGCTGGCCGCACACCCTTCAGGTGAAGGTGGTGGAGCGCCAAGCGGTCGCCGCTGTCAAGGGTGATGACGGAAAGTTCACTCAAATGGATGCGGATGGGGTGAGTTTCGCCACCGGGCCGACTCCGCCGCCCGGCGTTCCGGTCGTCGAACTCCAGCTCAGCCCGGCCGGGCAGAACGCCCTGTCGGCCTTCCCGCCCGCCGATCTGGTCCGCGCCGCGGTCCAGGTGGCCGCCGGCCTGCCGCCCGCGGTGGCCGCGCAGGCGGGTTCATTGCAGGTTCGTTCGTACGATGACATCGAGTTGCACCTGAGCAGCGGGGCCACCGTCCGTTGGGGGAGTCCGGAGCGGACCGACCGCAAGGCCAAGGTGCTGCTCGCACTGCTGACCCACAAGGCCACCACCTACGACGTGAGCGCCCCCGACGCCCCGGCGATCTCGGGGTAGCCCGCAATCGGGTAGGTTCTCCTCTCTGGGGGGACCATTGACCAACCGTCGGTGACTCCCGATCCTTGTGGTCACCCCGGTTCCTGTCGGCGCTCGATGATCACATAGGCTCAAAAGAAAAAAGGGAAGCTCGGCGTGTTCGTTGAACACGGGCCCGCCGCGACTTAGTGTCCTGTGTCACCAGGCTGTGTAGCGCAGTGAGCTGACGCAGACACAGCATGAACCCTCAACGTCAAGTTTAGGGTTCGGGTCGGCGGTCTCCATTTCGGACATTCAGTCAGGAACCGGGCTCCCCACCCATCGACATCCGTCGGCGTCCGCGACCCAGGAGCCGACCCGGAAATTCGAGGCGAGAGGCCTTCGACGTGGCAGCACCGCAGAACTACCTCGCAGTCATCAAGGTCGTCGGGATCGGCGGCGGCGGTGTCAACGCCATCAACCGGATGATCGAGGTCGGTCTCAAGGGTGTCGAGTTCATCGCGATCAACACCGATGCGCAGGCCCTGCTGATGAGCGACGCGGACGTCAAGCTGGACGTCGGCCGCGAGCTCACCAGGGGCCTCGGCGCCGGTGCCAACCCCGAGGTCGGCCGGAAGGCCGCCGAGGACCACCGCGAGGAGATCGAGGAGGTCCTCAAGGGGGCCGACATGGTCTTCGTCACGGCCGGCGAGGGCGGCGGCACCGGCACCGGTGGCGCGCCCGTGGTCGCCAACATCGCCCGCTCGCTGGGCGCCCTCACCATCGGCGTGGTCACCCGCCCCTTCACCTTCGAGGGCCGCCGCCGCGCCAACCAGGCCGAGGACGGCATCGCCGGGCTGCGCGAGGAGGTCGACACCCTCATCGTCATCCCGAACGACCGGCTGCTCTCCATCTCCGACCGGCAGGTCAGCGTGCTGGACGCGTTCCGCTCCGCCGACCAGGTGCTGCTCTCCGGTGTCCAGGGCATCACCGACCTGATCACCACACCGGGTCTGATCAACCTCGACTTCGCCGACGTGAAGTCCGTCATGTCGGACGCCGGTTCGGCCCTGATGGGGATCGGTTCGGCCCGCGGCGAGGACCGCGCCAAGGCGGCGGCCGTGATGGCGATCTCCTCGCCGCTGCTGGAGGCCTCGATCGACGGCGCCCGTGGCGTGCTGCTCTCCATCTCCGGCGGTTCCGACCTCGGCCTCTTCGAGATCAACGAGTCGGCCCAGCTGGTCAGCGAGGCGGCCCACCCCGAGGCCAACATCATCTTCGGCGCGGTCATCGACGACGCGCTCGGCGACGAGGTCCGGGTCACCGTGATCGCCGCCGGCTTCGACGGCGGCCAGCCGCCGGCCATCGTCCGCGACCCGGTGGTGAAGTCCACCCCGTCCAGCGCCGGCTCGTCCGCCCCGGCGACGCCGGAGCGTCCGGCCACCCGACCGTACGGCGGGATCGGATCGGTGACGAACCGTTCGGATGAGCCCGCCGCCGCGCCGGAGCGCCCGAAGGTCGAGCCGTCGGTCCCGCCGGTGCCGCCGCAGGTGCAGCCCACCCGGCCGCTGTACGTGGAGAGCCCGGCCGAGGAACTGGACGTTCCCGACTTCTTGAAGTAGCGGGCCGGCCGCTGAGTAGCGGCGACAGTAATAAGAAGTATTTTTGGCAGGGCCAAGGTGCCCGCCGTGCGACACCACCGGTGCCGCGCGGCGGGCACCTTGGCGTGAGCGCGCCGGGACCGGACGCCGGGGCACCGTGGCGCGGCGGATCGACGAGGGATCACAGCAGATGACGAACCAGCAGGAGCAGGAGTTCCCGGGCGAACGGCTCGCGCAACTGCGCGCCGGCCTGGGCGCCGTGGAGCGGCGGATCGACGCGGCCTGCGCGGCGGCCGGGCGCCCGCGGTCCGAGGTGACCCTGATCGTGGTGACCAAGACCTACCCGGCCTCGGACACCCGGCTGCTGGCCTCGCTCGGGGTCCGGGAGGTGGCCGAGAACCGCGACCAGGACGCCGCCGCCAAGGCCGCCGCCTGCGCCGACCTGCCGCTGACCTGGCACTTCGTCGGACAGTTGCAGACCAACAAGGTGCGCTCGGTGGTCGGATATGCCGACGAGGTGCACTCGGTGGACCGGCTGCGGCTGGTCGAGGCGCTGTCAGCGGCCGTGCTGCGGGCCGAGCGTCCCGAACTGGGCTGCCTGGTCCAGGTCGCGCTGGACAAGGAGGCCGGCGCGGGGGAGGGTCGGGCCGGGGTCGCCCCCGCCGACGTGCTCGCCCTCGCCGACGCCGTCGCCGACGCCCCGGGTCTGCGCCTGGACGGTGTGATGACGGTCGCTCCGCTGGCCGGACCGCTGGCCGGCGACCCCGCCGCCGCGTTCGCGAGGCTGACGGAAATCGCAACCGCCGTACGCGCGGCCCATCCTGCTGCCACGATGGTGTCCGCTGGGATGAGCGGGGACCTTGAGCAGGCGGTTGCCGCCGGAGCGACACATGTACGCATCGGTACGGCGGTGCTCGGAGTGCGGTCACCGCTCGGGTAACGTCACCGGGTAAGTAGATCAGACTGCAGGACAAATCAGGACAAATCAATGATTCGTCCTGAGGATGCCAACCAATTGTGGATCGTATGTCCGCGGCCACGCGCACGGACTGACGGAATCTCGGCGCTCAGTGGCCGTGGTCTGACAGTCTGTGAGCGGACCGCGGTCCCGTCGGAACCACCGTACTCGAATGGGTAACGGTCCGGCGGGGTCCGGCCGGTGACGGGCCGATCCACCACAGAGCGGAGGACAGGAGCATGGCCGGCGCAATGCGCAAGATGGCGGTCTACCTCGGCCTCGTGGAGGACGAGACGTACGACGGCCAGGGTTACGACCCGGACGACGACTACGACGCGGACCCCGAGCCGATCCGAACCGGGCGCACCGAGGACATCCCGCGACCCGCGGCCGCGCCCCCGGCGCAGGTCGCGACGATCGCGCCCCAGTCGGTTCCGGCCGCCGTGCCGATCCGGCAGGAGTCGCCGCGGATGGCGCCCGTGTCGTCCATCACACCCGAACGTCGTCAGAGTCTGGAGAAGAGCGCACCGGTGATCATGCCCAAGGTCGTCAACGAGCGGGAGCCCTACCGCATCACCACGCTGCACCCGCGGACCTACAACGAGGCCCGTACCATCGGGGAACAGTTCCGTTCGGGCACCCCGGTGATCATGAATCTGACCGAGATGGACGACACCGACGCGAAGCGGCTCGTAGACTTCGCGGCTGGACTCGTCTTCGGTCTCCACGGCAGCATTGAGCGCGTGACGCAGAAGGTGTTCCTGCTGTCGCCTGCTAACGTCGATGTCACGGCGGAGGACAAGGCGCGGATCGCCGAGGGTGGGTTCTTCAACCAGAGCTGACCCGGCCACGACGTCATGTGTGGGTCTGATGGACAGTGAGTGATCGAGCGGCACCGGATTGAACTGGGAGAGGGATACCCGATGGGGATCGTGGGGGCAGTGCTCTACTACGCACTGACCGTCTTCCTGGTCATTCTGCTGTTCCGCCTGGTCATGGACTGGGTCTTCCAGTTCGCCCGTTCGTGGCGTCCCGGGAAGGCCATGGTCGTGGTCCTGGAGGCCACGTACACTGTCACGGATCCGCCACTCAAGCTTCTTCGGCGGTTCATTCCGCCGTTGCGTCTCGGGGGCGTGGCGCTCGACCTGTCCTTCTTCGTACTGATGATCATTGTGTATGTCCTGATCTCGCTCGTGCAGCGTCTGCCGTGGTGAGCGATGCGGCAGGATGCCAGTGTGCCGACGATCACGTTGAGGTGAAGAGATGCCGTTGACCCCCGAGGACGTTCGGAACAAGCAGTTCACGACCGTCCGCCTGCGCGAAGGCTATGACGAGGACGAGGTCGATGCCTTCCTCGACGAGGTCGAAGCCGAGCTGACCCGACTGCTCCGCGAGAACGAGGACCTGCGCGCCAAGCTGGCCGCGGCGACCCGGGCCGCCGCGCAGAACCAGGCGAACATGCGCAAGGAGCCGCCGCAGGACTCGCGTCCGGGTGCTCCGGTCCCCGCTGCCATATCCGGCCCGCCGGTCCCCGGCCAGCAGGGCGGTCCGCAGCAGCAGCCGCAGCAGCAGATGGGCGGCCCGCAGCAGCAGATGGGCGGTCAGCCGCTGGGCCTGCCGTCGGGTGCTCCGCAGCTCCCGGCCGGCCAGGGCGGTCCGATGCAGGGCGTTCCCGGTCAGGGCGGCCCGATGCAGGGTGTGCCCGGCCAGCAGCAGATGGGCACCATGGGTGGCCAGCAGCAGCTGGTGCAGCCGATGGGCGGCCAGATGCTGCAGCCGATGGGCGGCCCGATGGGTGGCCCGATGCAGCAGCCGATGGGTCAGACCATGGGAGGTCAGCAGCAGCTCGCCCCGATGGGCGGTCCGATGCAGCAGCCGATGGGCGGCCCGCTCGGCGGCAACCCGATGCAGCAGCAGGGCCCCGGTGGCGACAGCGCCGCCCGGGTGCTGGCGCTCGCGCAGCAGACCGCCGACCAGGCGATCTCCGAGGCCCGGTCCGAGGCCAACAAGATCGTCGGCGAGGCGCGCAGTCGCGCCGAGGGTCTGGAGCGCGACGCCCGCGCCAAGGCCGACGCCCTGGAGCGGGACGCGCAGGAGAAGCACCGGGTCGCGATGGGCTCCCTGGAGTCCGCCCGCGCCACGCTGGAGCGCAAGGTCGAGGACCTGCGGGCCTTCGAGCGTGAGTACCGCACCCGGCTCAAGTCCTACCTGGAGACCCAGCTGCGCCAGCTGGAGTCGCAGGCCGACGACTCGCTCGCCCCGCCGCGGATCCCCGCCACCGCCTCGCTGCCGCCGGCCGCGTCGTCGATGGCGCCGGCCAGTGGCTCCGGGATGAGCAGCCCGTCCTTCGGCGGCAACCAGCCCTCGTTCGGCGGCAACCAGCCCTTCGGCGGCGGTCAGTCGTTCGGTGGCGGCAACGGCCAGCCCTCGTTCGGCGGTCAGCCCTCGGGCAACGGCGCTCCGCAGATGGCCCCGGCCGGGATGACCCAGCCGATGGCCGCGGTCCGCCCGCAGCCGCCGCAGCCCATGCAGCCGATGCAGCAGGCCCCGGCCCCGATGCGCGGCTTCCTGATCGACGAGGACGGCGACAACTAGTCCGCCGCCTTCCGCACGAAAGCGGGCCCCCCCCCCGCCAGGGGGGGGGCGTTCCTTTCCCTGGCTGGTGGGGGGGCGGGAACAGGAGGCAAACGACCAGGCTTCGCTCCGGAGATAGGGCTAG
>NZ_JBVHLF010000008.1:0-49964 GCF_055559155.1 Kitasatospora sp. NPDC024654 | reverse complement strand
GGGGACGCAGAGGCCCGTCCCCCCCCCCCCCCCCCCGCCCCCCCCCCCCCCCCCCCCCCCCCCCCCGTCCGACTACGCCTTGCGGAGCTGGAAGGTCAGGCCGAGGCCCTCGTCGGTGAAGGTCTCCGACTGCCAGTCGGCCGGGCCGGTGGCGAAGTCGGTGGCGAGGACCTCGTCGGCGACCAGCGCGCCGTGCTCGGTGATGGCGTCGGTGGTCTCCGGGACGGTGGCCAGCCAGCGCAGCACGATGCGGTCGGCGACGTCCAGGCCGGAGTTCTTCCGGGCCTCCTGGATCTGCCGGATCGCGTCGCGGGCGATGCCGAGGCGCTTGAGCTCCGGGGTGATGGCCAGGTCGAGGGCGACCGTGGCGCCGGACTCGTTGGCCACCGCCCAGCCCTCGCGCGGGGTCTCGGTGATGATCACCTCGTCCGGGGAGAGCGCGACGGTCTCGCCGTCCAGCTGCACCGAGGTGGCACCGGTGGCGCGCAGTTCGGCGGCGAGCACAGCGGCGTCGGCGGCGGCGACCGCCTTGGCCACCTCCTGGACGCCCTTGCCGAAGCGCTTGCCGAGGGCGCGGAAGTTGGCCTTGGCGGTGGTGTCGACGAGCGAACCGCCGACGGCGGCCAGCGACTCCAGGGTGGAGACGTTGAGCTCCTCGGCGATCTGCACGCGCAGGTCGGCGGGCAGCTCCTCCCAGCCCTGGGCCGCGATCAGCGCACGGGAGAGCGGCTGACGGGTCTTCACCCCGGACTCGGCACGGGTCGCCCGGCCCAGCTCGACCAGGCGGCGGACCAGCGCCATGTGCCGGGAGAGGTCGGTGTCGACCAGCGCCTCGTCGGCTACCGGCCAGGAGGCCAGGTGCACCGAGGCCGGCGCGTCCGGGGCCACCGGGACCACCAGGTCCTGCCAGACCCGCTCGGTGATGAACGGGGTCAGCGGGGCCATCAGCCGGGTGACCGTCTCCAGCGCCTCGTGCAGGGTGGCGAGCGCGGCGGCGTCGCCCTGCCAGAAGCGGCGGCGGCCGCGGCGCACGTACCAGTTGGAGAGGTCGTCGACGAAGCCCGAGAGCAGCTTGCCGGCGCGCTGCGTGTCGTACCCCTCGAGTGCCGCGTCGACTTCCTTGACCAGGGTGTTCAGCTCGGAGAGCACCCAGCGGTCGAGCTGCGGGCGGTCGGCCGGCGCCGGGTCGCCGGCGCTCGGCGCCCAGCCGGCGGTCCGGGCGTACAGGGCCTGGAAGGCGACGGTGTTCCAGTAGGTGAGCAGCGTCTTGCGGACCACCTCCTGGATCGTGCCGTGGCCGACCCGGCGGGCCGACCAGGGCGAGCCGCCGGCCGCCATGAACCAGCGCACCGCGTCGGCGCCGTGCTGGTCCATCAGCGGGATCGGCTGCAGGATGTTGCCCAGGTGCTTGGACATCTTGCGGCCGTCCTCGGCCAGGATGTGGCCCAGGCAGACCACGTTCTGGTAGGACGACCTGTCGAACACCAGGGTGCCGACCGCCATCAGCGTGTAGAACCAGCCGCGGGTCTGGTCGATCGCCTCGGAGATGAACTGGGCCGGGTAGCGGCTCTCGAACAGCTCCTTGTTCTGGTACGGGTAGCCGTACTGGGCGAACGGCATCGAGCCCGAGTCGTACCAGGCGTCGATCACCTCGGGCACCCGGGTGGCGGTGCCGGAGCACTCGCGGCAGGCGAAGGTGACCTCGTCGATGAACGGGCGGTGCGGGTCGAGCGCGCTCTGGTCGCTGCCGGTCAGCTCGCTCAGCTCGGCCAGCGAGCCGACGCAGGTCAGGTGGCTCTCCTCGCAACGCCAGATAGGCAGCGGGGTGCCCCAGTAGCGGTTGCGGGAGAGCGCCCAGTCGATGTTGTTGTTCAGCCAGTCGCCGAAACGGCCGTGCTTGACCGTCTCCGGGAACCAGTTGGTGGCCTCGTTCTCACGGATCATCGCGTCCTTGACGGCGGTGGTCCGGATGTACCAGGACGGCTGCGCGTAGTAGAGCAGCGCGGTGTGGCAGCGCCAGCAGTGCGGGTAGCTGTGCTCGTACGGCAGGTGGCGGAAGAGCAGGCCGCGCTCCTCGAGGTCGGCGACCAGTTGCTCGTCGGCCTTCTTGAAGAAGACCCCGCCGACCAGCGGGACGTCCGCCGCGAAGGTGCCATCGGCCTCCACCGGGTTGACCACCGGCAGGCCGTACTTGCGGCAGGTCGCGAGGTCGTCGGCGCCGAAGGCGGGCGCCTGGTGGACGATGCCGGTGCCGTCCTCGGTGGTGACGTAGTCGGCGTTGAGGACGAAGTGCGCGCCCTCCAGCTCCACCAGCTCGAACGGGCGCCGGTAGGTCCAGCGCTCCATCTCGGCACCGGTGAAGGACTCGCCGGTGGCCTCCCAACCCTCGCCCAGCGCCTTGCCGAGCAGCGGCTCGGCGACCACCAGCTGCTCGGTGCCGTCGGTGGCCACCACGTAGCGGACCTCGGGGTGCACGGCGGCGGCGGTGTTGGAGACCAGCGTCCACGGGGTGGTGGTCCACACCAGCAGCGCGGCCCGGCCGGCCAGCGGGCCGCTGGTCAGCGGGAAGCGGACGAAGACCGAGGGGTCGACGACCGTCTCGTAGCCCTGGGCCAGCTCGTGGTCGGAGAGGCCGGTGCCGCAGCGCGGGCACCAGGGGGCGACCCGGTGGTCCTGGACCAGCAGGCCCTTGTCGAAGATCTGCTTGAGCGACCACCAGACCGACTGGATGTACGAGGGGTCCATGGTCCGGTAGGCCTCGTCGAGGTCGACCCAGTAGCCCATCCGCTCGGTGAGCTTGGTGAACTCGTCCGTGTGCCGGGTGACCGACTCGCGGCACTTGGCGTTGAACTCGGCGATGCCGTACTTCTCGATGTCCGGCTTGCCGGAGAAGCCCAGCTCCTTCTCGACGGCCAGCTCGACCGGGAGGCCGTGGCAGTCCCAGCCGGCCTTGCGGGCCACGTGGTAGCCCTTCATGGTCCGATAGCGCGGGAAGACGTCCTTGAAGACCCGGGCCTCGATGTGGTGGGCGCCGGGCATGCCGTTGGCGGTCGGCGGGCCCTCGTAGAAGACCCACTCGGGGCGGCCGGCGGACTGCTCCAGGGTGCGCTGGAAGACCTTCTGGTCGCGCCAGAAGCTGAGGATCTGGTGTTCGAGGGTGGGGAGGTCCACCTGGGCGGGGACGGGGTTGTAGGTGCTCATCGGCGGTGTCTACCTCCGGCGGATGCGTGGGCTGGCTCCGACGGAGGGACGAGACGGCATGCCGTCCCGCGGTACCACCCTCCTTGGCCGTCGATCCCGCTGACGGCCCACTCCTTGGGGGTTGCGGCCGGTTCTACTGGGCCCCGCGGGGCTGTTCTTCCGGCGGCTCCGGGTGATCTTCCCGCCGCGCTCGCCCCCGGGCTCGCACCATCCCCGGGTCGCTCCTGGCCGCACACGTCGGTACTCGTCCCATCTGCGCCTTGCCGGCCCAGTCTATCGGTCCTGGCAAGCCGTTTTGGCCAGCGCCCGCCCGGTCCCGGGGGCGGTTAAGCGGTGACGATCTGGGCACAACTTTGTCAATGCCCGGGCACGAGCCGTCCGGCGCGGCTGGCCGGGTGGGATCACTGTGAGGGAACGGTATGTCCCGTTGTGACCGGATTCGATCAGGATTATCGTTCCGGCACCAGAGGCCGACGGGAACCGTCGGCCGGAGTCATTCGTAGATGGGGTCGAAGCCATGGCTGAGAAGGCAACGGGCGCGGGTACCGCCACCAGGCGGACCCGGAAGGCCGTGGCAGGCGACTCAGGGGAGGGTTCCGTGACCACGACACGGCGGAAGACCAGCACCACCACCGGGCGCGGCGCGGCTCCCAGCCGTAACCACACTCCGGCCGGGAGCGGGGCCAGAGCCGCGAACCCCGGTGGCGCCGAGGCGGTCGACCCCGCCGAGCTGCCGGTCCGGCCGGGTGAGGAGCCGTGGACCACCGCCGAGGTCGCGGAGCTGCACGCGGAGCTGAACGGTGAGCTGGAGCGGCTGCGGGACGAGATCGACGCCGCCGAGGCGGCGCTCACCGGCCTGATGCGGGACTCCAACGACGGCGCGGGCGACGACCAGGTCGACGCCGGCACCAAGAACATCAACCGGGAGAGCGAACTCGCGCTGGCCAACAACGCGCGCGACATGCTGAGCCAGACCGAGCGGGCACTCGCCCGGTTGGAGGGGGTCGGCTTCGGCGTCTGCGAGTCCTGCGGGCAGGCGGTCGGCAAGGCCCGGCTGCAGGCGTTCCCGCGGGCGACGCTCTGCATCTCCTGCAAGGCGAAGCAGGAACGCCGCTGACGGCGGGTCCGGTCGAAGGGGCGACGGCACGGGGCGGGGTGGCCGGGCGCGCCGCGTGCCGTACGCTCGACTCCGTAATGTCGGCCCCCTTTCGGCAGCGGAGCGGATCATCACTACGCCAGGTTCCCCCCAGACCCAGGACGGGTCCGTCCCGCCCGAGGACGCAGCGGCGGAAGCCAAGCCCGAGTCGGTGGAGGCGGCCCCGGCGCAGCCCGGGCCGGCCGGGGCCACCGCGGCCGGTGACCGGGCTGCTGTGCGCCGCCGCCGGCTCGGCGTGCTCTTCTCGGTGGCGCTGCTCGCCTTCCTGATCGACCTGACCAGCAAGCTGCTGGTGGTGGCCCACCTGGAGCACCGCGTCCCGATCCGGATCGCGGGCGACGTGGTCACCCTGCAGGTGATCCGCAACCCCGGGGCCGCCTTCGGGATGGGCCAGACCATGACCGTGGTCTTCACCCTGATCGCCGCCGCCGTCATCGTGGTGATCTGGCGGATCTCCCGCCGGCTCTACAGCCTGCCCTGGGCGATCGCGCTGGGCCTGCTGCTGGGCGGTGCCTTCGGCAACCTCACCGACCGGCTGTTCCGGGCGCCGGGGGTGTTCCGCGGCCACGTGGTGGACTTCATCTCGGTCCAGCACTTCGCGGTCTTCAACCTCGCCGACTCGTGCATCGTCAGCGGCGGGATCCTGGTGGTGCTGCTCTCGTTCCGCGGCAGCAATCCCGACGGCTCCACCCACCAGCCGGCGGCCAAGGGCGACTGACGGGTTACGGCATACTCGTACGGGTGAGTACCGCAGCGCAGATCCGCACGCTTCCCGTACCGGACGGCCTCGAGGGCGAGCGTCTCGACGCCGCCCTCGCCCGCATGTTCGGCTTCTCCCGCACGAAGGCCGCCGAGCTGGCGGCCGAGGGCAAGGTCCGGATCGACGGCTCCCAGGCGGGCAAGTCCGACCGGGTGATGGCCGGCTCCTGGCTGGAGGTCGAGATGCCCGCGCCGGAGGCCCCGGTCCAGGTCGTCCCGCAGCACGTCGACGGCATGCGGATCGTCCACGACGACGACGACATCGTGCTCGTCGACAAGCCGGTCGGGGTCGCCGCCCACCCCAGCCCCGGCTGGACCGGCCCGACCGTGATCGGCCACCTGGCCGCAGCCGGCTACCGGATCTCCACCTCCGGCGCCGCCGAGCGTCAGGGCATCGTGCACCGGCTGGACGTCGGCACCTCCGGCCTGATGGTGGTGGCCAAGTCCGAACGTGCGTACACCGACCTGAAGCGGCAGTTCCACGACCGGGTGACCGCGAAGAAGTACCACACCCTGGTGCAGGGCCACCCCGACCCGATGAGCGGCACGGTGGACGCGCCGATCGGCCGGCACCCGAGCTCGGACTGGAAGTGGGCGGTCACCCGGGACGGCAAGCCCTCGGTCACCCACTACGACCTGATCGAGGCCTACCGGGCCGCCTCGCTGCTGGACATCAAGCTGGAGACCGGCCGCACCCACCAGATCCGGGTGCACATGTCGGCGCTGCGCCACCCCTGCGTCGGCGACCTCACCTACGGCGCCGACCCCACGCTGGCCAAGCGGCTCGGGCTGACCCGGCAGTGGCTGCACGCCGTCTCGCTCGGCTTCGAGCACCCGGCCGACGGCGAGTGGGTGCAGTTCGACAGCCCCTACCCGGCCGACCTGCAGCACGCGCTGGACATCATCTCGGCGGAGAGCTGATGGAGATCCGGGTCGCGGACACGCCGGACGACCTGGCGCTGGCACGCCGGGTCCGCCAGGAGGTCTTCGTCGTCGAGCAGAGCGTGCCGGTCGAGCTGGAGTACGACGAGCTCGACGCCACCTCGCTGCACCTGCTGGCCACCGGCCCGGACGGCGCGCCGCTCGGCACCGCGCGGCTGATCAGCGGCGAGCAGGCGCTGGCGCTCACCGGTGTCGAGGGCCGGGTGCTGCTCGGCCGGCTCGCCGTGGTCAAGGCGGCCCGCGGCACCGGCCTCGGGGTGGCCCTGGTCGGCGCGATCGAGCGGGCCGGGCGGGAGCTGGGGGCCCGGGAGTGCGAGCTGCACGCCCAGGTGCAGGCGCTCGGCTTCTACCAGCGGCTCGGCTACACCGCCGAGGGCCCGGTCTACGACGACGCCGGGATACCGCACCGGACCATGACCAAGGCGCTCTGAGCACCGGGTCCACACCCGGGCCCCCACTGGGGTCGGAGCTCGGTGCCGGCCGAGGGGGCCTCATCGGACGCGGATAGGATCGCCGACCATGAACCTCGGTGGCCCATGGCGGCGCTGGCGCGAGCGCGGCGGACCGGCGACCCGGCGAGTGGTGGCCGGCGTGGCGGCGCTGGCGGTGCTGGTCGGCCTCGGCACGGCCGGGACGGTCGCGTTCGGCGCCGAGCAGCCGATCCACGAGCGGGACCAGATGCTGCGGATGCCGGAGACCCCCGGCAGCGCACAGCAGGTCTCCATCGACACCTCGTTCTTCTACACCGGCAGCAGCCCGCGGCCGGCCATCCTGCTGGCGCACGGCTTCGGCGGCAGCAAGACGGACGAGGCACCGCAGGCCCGCCAGCTGGCCCGGTCCGGCTTCGCCGTGCTGACCTGGTCGGCGCGCGGCTTCGGCCGCTCCACCGGGCAGATCGGCCTGGACTCGCCCGACCGCGAGGTGCAGGACGTCAAGCACCTGGTGGACTGGCTGGCCCAGCAGCCCGAGGTGCAGCTGGACGGGCCCGGCGACCCCCGGGTCGGCATCACCGGCGCCTCGTACGGCGGTGCGATCGCGCTGCTGGCCGCCGCCTACGACCCGCGGATCGACGCGATCGCGCCGGAGGTCACCTGGTGGAACCTGGCACAGGCGCTCTTCCCGCAGGGCGTGCAGGGCGGCTCGCCCGAGGACGGGGTCTTCAAGAAGCTCTGGGCCGGGATCTTCTTCACCACCGGCTCGGCCGGCAACCTGAGCGGCGGGACCGGCGGACCGCAGACCCCGCCCGCGGCCACGGCCGGCCGGATCGGCTGCGGTCGCTTCACCGCCGAGCTCTGCGCGATGTACGACCGGGTGGCCGCCGCCGGGCACGCCGACCCGGCCGCGGTGGCGCTGCTGGAGCAGTCCAGCCCGTCCTCGGTGGCGGACCGGATCAAGGTGCCCACCCTGGTGGTGCAGGGCCAGGAGGACTCGCTCTTCCCGCTCGACCAGGGCGACGAGATGGCCAGGGCGATCGCCGCCAACGGCGCGCCGGTGGACGTCGACTGGTTCGACGGCGGCCACGACGCCGGCACCGAGAACGACGCCCGGGTGGACGCCCGGGTCACCGCCTGGTTCGACCGCTACCTCAAGCACCAGGACACCGACACCGGCCCGGCCTTCCGGGTCACCCGCACCGGTGGCGTGGACTCCACCGGGTTCCAGGCCGTGCTGCGCGGCGCCGACGCCGACCGCTACCCCGGCCTGGGCGGCACCGGCTCACGGACCGTGCCGCTGACCGGCGGCCGGCAGAGCATCGCCAACCCGCCCGGCGGTGCGCCGCCCGCGATCTCCACCGTCCCCGGGCTCGGCGCGCTCTCCCAGGCCGCCTCGCTCGGCACCGGGCTCTCGATCGACTTCCCCGGCCAGTACGCGTCCTTCGACTCGCCGCCGCTGGCCTCCTCGCTCCAGCTCACCGGCAGCCCGACCGTCTCGATCCAGGTGCAGGCCGACCGCCCGGACGCGGTGCTCTTCGCCAAGCTCTACGACGTCGGGCCGGACGGCAAGCAGACCCTGCCCCAGCAGCTGGCCGCCCCGCTCCGGGTGACCGGCGCCGACGCCCCCGGCGGGAAGACCGTCACGATCGCGCTGCCCGCTGTCGACCACGCGTTCTCCGCCGGGCACCGGCTGCGGCTGGTGCTGGCCAGCACCGACCTGGCCTACGCCTCTCCCATCGAGGCCGCCGCCTACCAGGTCGCCCTGGCGGGCCCGCTCACCGTGCCGACCGTGACCCAGCTGCACACCGAGGCCGCGCCGCTGCCGGCCCGCACCTGGGTGCTGCCACTGCTCGCGCTGGCGGTCGCGGCCGGGCTGCTGCTGATCCGCCGGCGCGGCCGGACCCCGGCGCCGGATCCGGTGCTGGCCGGGGTACCGCTGGTGATCACCGGCCTGAGCAAGCGCTACGAGGGCTCCAGCGACCGGTATGCCGTGCGTGACCTGGGCTTCCGGGTCGAGCCGGGCCAGGTGCTCGGCCTGCTCGGCCCGAACGGCGCCGGCAAGACCACCACGCTGCGGATGCTGATGGGCCTGATCCGCCCGGACGCCGGGGAGATGAGGATCTTCGGGCACCCGGTGCGGCCCGGCGCCCCCGTGCTCTCCCGGGTCGGCGCCTTCGTGGAGGGCGCCGGGTTCCTGCCGCACCTCAGCGGGCGGGCCAACCTGGAGTCGTACTGGCGGGCCACCGGCCGCCCGGCGGCGGACGCGCACCTGGACGAGGCGCTGGCCATCGCCGGCCTCGGCGAGGCGCTGGAACGGGCCGTGCGCACCTACTCGCAGGGCATGCGGCAGCGCCTCGCCATCGCCCAGGCCATGCTCGGCCTGCCCGACCTGCTGATCCTGGACGAGCCGACCAACGGGCTGGACCCGCCACAGATCCGCGAGATGCGCGAGGTACTGATCCGCTACGCCGCCGGCGGCCGGACCGTGATCGTCTCCAGCCACCTGCTCGCCGAGGTCGAGCAGAGCTGCACCCACCTGGTGGTGATGGACCGCGGCCGACTGGTCACCGCGGGCGCCGTCGAGGAGATCGTCGGCGCCGGCGAGCTGCTGCTGGTCGGCACCCCGGCCCGGTACGGGCCGGACGAGCTGGCCGCCGCCGCCGAGCGGGTCGCCGAGCTGGCCGGGGTGGCCGGCGCCGAGGTGGCCGGCTCCGGACTGCTGGTCCGGCTGGACGGCCTGACCGCCAGCGCGCTGCTCGCCGAACTCGTCCGGCTGGACGTCCCGGTCGAGCGGGCCGGTCCGCATCGACGCCTGGAGGACGCCTTCCTCTCCCTGATCGGAGGTTCCGCGTGAGTGCCGTCCCCACGGTCACCCCGACGGCCGTCGCCGCCGACCGGGCCCCGGGCTACCGGCCCGGGCACACCCTGCCGCTGCGCGTCGAGGCGCTGCGCCAGCTGCGCCGCCGGCGCACCCTGGTGATCTTCGCCGTGCTGGTCGCACTGCCGTTCATCGTGCTGGCGGCGTTCCAGATCGGCGGGACGCCCAGCCGGCCGGGTCAGACCACCTTCGTGGACCTGGCCACCGCCTCCGGGCCGAACTTCGCGGCCACCCTGCTCTTCATGGGCACCGGGTTCCTGCTGCTGATCCCGGTCGCGCTGTTCTGCGGGGACACCGTGGCGGCCGAGGCGAGCTGGTCCTCACTGCGCTACCTGCTGGCGGCGCCGGTGCCGCGGGCCCGGCTGCTGGCCCGCAAGCTCGCGGTCGGGCTGTTCTTCTCCACGGTGGCGATCGTGCTGCTGCCGCTGGTCGGGCTCGGGGTCGGCACGGCCGCGTACGGCTGGGGTGACCTGCGGCTGCCCACCGGGGACAGCCTGCCGGCCGCCGAGGCGCTACCCCGGCTGGCGATCGCGGTCGGCTTCGTGGTGCTCAACGAGCTGGTGGTGGGCGCGTTGGCGTTCTACCTGTCCACGGTGACCGACGCGCCGCTCGGCGCGGTCGGCGGCGCGGTCTTCCTGTCGATCATCACCGGGGTGTTGGACGCCATCACCGCGCTCGGCGGGCTGCGCGAGTGGCTGCCGGCGCACTGGCAGTACTCCTGGGCGGACGCGCTGCAACCGCAGCTGGAGTGGGGCGGCATGCTGCAGGGGGTCTCGCTCTCGGTCTCCTACGCGCTGGTCCTGCTGGCGCTGGCGTTCCGCGCCTTCGCCCGCAAGGACGTGGTCTCCTGACCGCTGGGGGATCATGGAGGGGTTCGCACCCGTTCACTCCCTGGAGATCCCGTGGCCCAGCTCGTCCTCTTCCACTCCGTCTACGGGCTGCGCCCCGCGGTGCACGCCGCCGCCGAGCGGCTGCGGGCGGCCGGCCACCAGGTGACGGTCCCCGACCTGTTCGACGGCAAGCTCTTCGACACGGTCGAGGAGGGCATGGCCCACACCGACGAGGTGGGCAAGGACGAGCTGTTGCGCCGGGCGGTCGGCGTGGTCGCGCCGCTGCTCACCGCGGGGACCGGGCTGGTCTACGCGGGCTTCTCGTTCGGCGCCTCGGTGGCCCAGAACCTGGCGCTGGCCGACGAGCAGGCCAAGGGCCTGCTGCTGTTGCACGGCACCTCGGACATCCGGGACGACGCCGCCACCTCGCTGCCGGTCCAGCTGCACGTGGCCGAGCCGGACCCGTTCGAGCCCGAGGACTGGCTGAACGCCTGGTACCTGCGGATGCGGCGGGCGGGCGCGGACGTCGAGGTGCACCGCTACCGGGGGGCCGGGCACCTGTTCACCGACCCCGAGCTGCCGGACCACGACGAGCAGGCGGCCGAGCGGACCTGGCTGGTGGCGCTGGACTTCCTGGCGGAGCTGGACGGCTGAGCGGCGGCGGACGGCCCGCCCGGGGTGCGCTCCCACCGGGCCGTCCGCGCGCGGATCAGGACCGGGCGGGGTCGTGGGCGCCTGGAACCGGAGCAGGCGGGGTGACCGGGGAGCCGACCGGGGGCACGGGCCGCGCGCCGAAGACCGCTGTGCGCGGGGTACTGCGCCGGGTGGCCAGCACCACCAGCGCGAAGACCAGGCCGAGTGCCAGCTGCGCCAGCTCGTCCAGGTTCAGCAGCAGGTTCGGCACCACCGGCGCGGCGAAGGCGCTCCGCGCCTCGGCCGTCCCGGTCAGCTGGAGGACCAGCCCGGAGAGCACACCGTACGCGTTGGTCAGCAGCAGCACGCTGCCGCCGGTGCGGACCCACCCGCGCCCGCCGAAGGCCGCGACGATCAGGACGACCAGGGTGACGCAGGTCACCGTGTCGCCCCCGTAGAAGTTGATCGGCGCGGCGGTGTTGTGCTGGTAGCTGAATCCCAGGGCGGTCGGCAGGTAGGCCGCGCCCTCCTCGGCCAGGTCGTGTGCCAGGACGGCGAGTTCCAGCAGCAGATCGACGATCATCAGCACGGCCAGCCCGGGCAGTGCTGCGGCCCGCGGTGCGGCGGGGGCCGGGGGTGGCGGGAAGGCTCCCACGGGCTGGGCGTGACTCATGGCGGTTTGTCCCCCTTGGACGGTCCGAGCGAAGGCGACCCGACTGCGGGGTCGCCCCGGCCGAGAGTAGCGTGCGGACCGCCCGTCAGCAGCGACGCGGGGGGCCCGAACCGCAGTTCAGGCCCCCCGCGCCGGTCTTGAAGTCGACTCAGGCGCTCCAGGCGGACGGGCCCAGCAGCATCTTCACCTCGGAGGCGAAGGCCCCGTTGTCCGGGTTGACCAGGAAGCCCAGCTCGTAGAGCACGTCCTTCTGCCGACTGGTCGTCAGCAGTCGCACCGGGACGTCCCCGGGGTGGGCCCGCAGCGAGCGCTTCAGCTCGCGGATCAGGCCCGGGTTGATCTTCGTGGCGGGTGCGCTGATCTGGATCGGCGGCTTGCCGCCGTGCTCGGCGGAGGAGATGTCCAGGGTGGTGATCTCCGCACCGAAGATGCTGAGGGCGCCGTCCCGCTCGTTGAGCCGGCCGCGCACCGAGACCACGTTGTCCTCGACCATCTGGTCGGCCATCAGGTTGTAGGTGGCCGGGAAGAATAGCACCTCGACCGAGCCGTCGCGGTCGGCCAGTGTGATGATCGCCCAGGCGTTGCCGGCCTTGTTGATCCGCCGGTCCACGCCGGTGATCAGCCCGGAGAGCCGGACCTCGCCCTCGGTGCGGCCGGAGCCCATCAGTTCGGCGATCGAGGTGTCGCGGTTGCGGGAGAGGATGTGCTCGGCGCCGTCCAGCGGGTGGCTGGAGACGTACAGGCCGAGCATCTCCCGTTCCAGGCTGAGCAGTTGCTTGCGCGGCCACTCCCGGTCGGTGAGCTCGAAGTCGAGTCCGATGGTCGGGGTGTCGGCGCCGGTGTCCAGTGCGCCGAACAGGTCGTCCTGGCCGATCGCCTGCTGCTTCTTGACTCCGGTCACCGCGTCGATCGCGGTCTCGTGCACGGTGGTCAACGACAGCCGGGTGTGCCCGAGCGAGTCGAACGCGCCCGCCTTGATCAGCGAGTCGACGGTCCGCTTGTTGCACGCGACCAGCTCGACCTTGTCCAGGAAGTCCGCGAAGGAGGTGTACTTGCCCTTCTCCTTGCGGGTCTTGATCAGCGACTCGATCACCGGGACGCCGACGTTGCGCACGGCCTTCAGGCCGAAGCGCACGTCGGAGCCGACGGCGGTGAAGTCGACCACCGACTCGTTGACGTCGGGCGAGAGGATCTTGATGTTCATCTTCCGGCACTCGGCCAGGTAGACGGCCATCTTGTCCTTGTCGTCGGCGACCGAGGTGAGCAGGGCGGCCATGTACTCGGCGGGGTAGTTCGCCTTGAGGTAGGCGGTCTGGTAGGAGACCAGCCCGTACGCGGCGGAGTGCGATTTGTTGAACGCGTAACCGGCGAACGGGACCAGCACGTCCCACACCGCCTGGATCGCCTCGTCCGAGTAGCCGCGCTCCTTGCAGCCCGCGTGGAAGGGAACGAACTCCTTCTCCAGGACCTCCTTCTTCTTCTTGCCCATCGCGCGGCGGAGCAGGTCTGCCTGTCCGAGCGAGTAGCCGGCCAGCACCTGGGCGGCTCGCTGCACCTGCTCCTGGTAGACGATCAGACCGTAGGTGGGGCCGAGGACCTCCTTGAGCGGTTCCTCCAGCTCCGGGTGGATCGGGATGATCTCCTGCTGGGCGTTCTTGCGCAGCGCGTAGTTGGTGTGCGAGTTCATGCCCATCGGGCCGGGGCGGTACAGCGCCGAGACGGCGGAGATGTCGGCGAACTCGGTGGGCTTCATCAGCCGCAGCAGGGCGCGCATCGGGCCGCCATCGAGCTGGAACACACCCAGGGTGTCGCCGCGGGCCAGCATCTCGTACGTGGTCGGGTCGTCGATCGGGATCTTCTCGATGTCGACGTCGACGCCCCGGTTGGCCTTGATGATCTTGATGGCGTGGTCGATGATGCCCAGGTTCCGCAGACCCAGGAAGTCCATCTTGATCAGGCCCATGGCTTCGCACGACGGGTAGTCGAAGCCGGTGATGATCACGCCGTCCTTGTCCCGCATGTGCAGCGGGATCAGGTCGAGCAGCGGGGTCGAGGAGAGGATGACGGCGGCGGCGTGCACGCCGGTGCCGCGGATCAGGCCCTCGATGCCCATGCCGGTGTCGATGATCTTCTTGACGTCCGGTTCGTTGGCGTACATGTTCCGGATCTCGGTGCCCTCGTTGTAGCGGGGGTGAGACTCGTTGAACAGGTCGGAGAGCGGGACGCCCTTGCCCATCACGTCCGGCGGCATCGCCTTGGTGATCCGGTCGCCCATCGAGAAGGGGTAGCCGAGGATGCGGTTGGCGTCCTTGACGGCGGCCTTGGCCTTGATGGTGCCGAACGTGTTCACCTGGGCGGTGTAGGCGGCGCCGTACTTCTCGGTGACGTAGCGCACCATCTGGTCGCGCTGGCGGTCGTCGAAGTCGATGTCGACGTCCGGGGGGTTGATGCGCTCGGGGTTGAGGAACCGCTCGAACAGCAGATCGTGCTCCAGCGGGTCCAGCTGGGTGATCCCGGTGAGGTAGGCGACCATCGAGCCCGCCGCCGAGCCACGACCCGGACCGACCGGGATGCCGTTGTCCCGGCCGTACTGGCAGATGTCGGCGACCACGAGGAAGTAGGCGTCGAACCCCATCGGGGTGATGACGCCCATCTCCAGCTCGATCCGGTCCAGCACCTCCTGGCTCGGGTTGTCGCCGTAGCGGTGCTTGAGGCCGGCCTCGATCTTCTTGCGCAGGTAGGAGGCCTGGGTCTCGCCCGCGGGGACGTCGAACTGCGGCATCCGGTCGACGTACTCGAAGACCTCGTCGTACGGCTGGATCCGCTCGCCGATCGCCAGCGTGTTGGAGCAGGCCTCCGGCAGCTCGTCGAAGAGCGCGCGCATCTCCTCCGGCGTCTTGATGTAGTAGCCGGTGCCCTGGAACTTGAAGCGGTTCGGGTCGTCCTTGTTCTTGCCCACGCCGACGCAGAGCAGGCTGTCGTGCGCGTCCGCCTGGTCGGCGGTCACGTAGTGCGAGTCGTTGGTGGCCAGCAGCGGGATGTTCAGCTGCTTGGCGAGCCGCAGCAGGTCGGCCCGGACGTCCCGCTCGATGGACAGGTCGTGGTCCATCAGCTCCAGGAAGTAGTTCTCCCTGCCGAAGATGTCCTGGTAGGCGGCGGCGGCCTTGACCGCCTCGTCGTACTGGCCGAGCCGCAGCCGGGTCTGCACCTCGCCCGAGGGACAGCCGGTGGTGGCGATGATCCCGGTGGCGTTGGCGGCGATCAGCTCGCGGTCCATCCGGGGCTTCATGTAGTAGCCCTCCATGGACGCGAGCGAGGAGAGCTTGAAGAGGTTGCGCAGGCCGGTGGCGTTCTCCGCCCACATGGTCATGTGGGTGTAGCGGCCGCCACCGGAGACGTCCTTGCCACCCTCGCCGTCCGCGCTGGCCGGTCGCTGGCCGCCGGGGGACCAGAAGACCGGCTTCTTCTCGAACCGCGAGCCCGGGGCGACGTACGCCTCGATGCCGATGATCGGCTTGACCGAGCTGCCCTTGGCCTTCTGGAAGAACTCGTAGGCGCCGAACATGTTGCCGTGGTCGCTCATCGCGATGGCCGGCATGCCCTGCCGCTCGGCCTCCGCGATCAACTTGCCGTTCTTCGCTGCCCCGTCGAGCATCGAGTACTCGGTGTGGACATGCAGGTGGACGAAGCTGTCAGCCACGGTGCGACCGGCTCCTCGGCATAGATCTCGGCGGGGGAACCTCCACCCTAGCGCGCTCCGGCTCCCTCCTCGGCGCTCGCCGAAGCCGGCCGTCGCGCCGGATCCGCTGCCCCGTCGGCGAGTTCGGGCGGGACGACGGCGCGCAGGGCGGTGGTGAAGGCGGCCACCGCGGGGTGGCGGGCGGCGCCGGCGCGGAAGGCGGTGCGGGTGCGGCGGGATGTCGGGAGGCGGGTCAGGGCGACGCCCGGCGGGGGGTCGGTGGCGCCCAGGTGGGGGACCAGGGCGACGCCCTGGCCGGCCGCGACCAGGGCGAGGACGGTCGCGAAGTCGTCGATCTGGTGGCGGACCCGCGGGGTGAAGCCGGCGGCCTGGCAGGCCCGGACCACCATGGTGTGGCAGAGCGTGCCGGTCGGGGCCACGATCCAGGGCGCCTGCCGCTGGTCGGCGACGGTGCCCGGGGTCGGCGCGGCCAGGTACATCGGCTCGGTGAAGAGCGGCTCGCCGGCCAGGCCGGGCTCCGGCTCGGCCGGCACGAAGTCGTACTCGTGCACGAGCGCCACGTCCAGCTCGCCGGCCCGCAGCGCGGCGGCCACGCCGGCCGGGTCCACCTCGGTCACCCGGGGCTCCAGGCCCGGGTGACGGCGGGCCAGCTCGGCCAGCGCGGCCGGGACGATCGCCCGGGTGGCCGAGGGGTAGCTGCCGATCCGCAGCGGCCCGGTCAACCCCTGCCGGGCGCCGGCCAGCTCGGCCGAGGCCCGTTCCAGCCGGGCCAGCACCGCCTCGGCGTGCACGACCAGGCCGAGCGCGGCCGGGGTGAGCGTGACCCGCCGGCCGGTGCGCTCCAGCAGTGGCAGGCCGGCCTCCCGTTCCAGCGCGCTGAGCTGCTGGGAGACGGCGGAGGGGCTGAAGGCCAGCGCCTCGGCGACGGCGGCGATGGTGCCCCGGTGGGCCAGCTCCCGCAGGAGCCGCAGGCGGCGGACGTCGAGCATCAGCACAGCTTACGGTTCAGCGTGGAAATGCGAACTGGACCTGTCGGGTCGGCTGGGCCAGGCTCGATCGCATGGCACTTCTCGAGGGCATCCACGTCCCCCTGGTCACCCCCTTCACCCCCGCCGGCGAGCTGGCCGGCGAGGCGCTCGAAGGCCTCGCCCACCGGCTGCTGGACGACGGCGCGGCCGGGCTGGTCGCGCTCGGCACCACCGGCGAGCCGGCCGCGCTGGACGAGGCCGAGCGGCGGGCGGTGATCGCGATCTGCGCCCGGGTCTGCCGGGAGCGCGGCGCGGCGCTGACCGTCGGCGCGAGCGGTGGCGACACCCGCGGCGCGCTGCGGGCACTGGACGGGCTGCGGCGGTGGCCGGAGGCGGTGGCCGCGCTGGTGCCGGTGCCGGCGTTCGCCCGTCCGGGGGAGGCCGGGGTGCTGGCCCACTTCGCCCGGCTGGCCGCCGAGAGCCCGGTGCCGCTGATCGTCTACCACATCCCCTACCGCACCGGGCAGCCGCTGGGCGCGGCGGCGCTGGGCCGGATCGTCCGGCTGCCCGGGGTGGCCGGGGTGAAGTACGCGACCGGGGTGCTGGACCAGGAGACCGTGGCGTTCCTGGGCGACCGGCCGGAGGACTGCGCGGTGCTGGCCGGCGACGACGTGTTCCTCTCGCCGCTGCTGGCGCTCGGCGCGGCCGGCGGGATCCCGGCCTCGGCCCATCTGGGCACCGCGCGCTTCGTCGAGTTGACCGGGCACTGGCGGTCCGGCCGGGTGGCGGAGGCCCGCGCGCTCGGCCACCGGCTGGCGGCGCTCTCCGCGGCCGCCTTCGCCGAGCCCAGCCCGGCCGTGGTCAAGGGCGTGCTGCACGCGCTGGGCCGGATTCCCAGCCCGGCGGTCCGGCTGCCGCTGCTGCCGGCCGGCCCGGCGAGCGTGGCGACGCTCGGTGCCCTGGCCGGGAAGCTGGATGAGGGGTCGGCTGTCCAGCAGGCGGATCGATTGGCGGTGCACCCCGGGTGACAAGGCAGGATGAAGAGGACAGCAGCAACGGAGGAGGACGACGGATGAAGATCGGCATCGTGGGGGCGACCGGCCAGGTCGGCGGTGTGGTGCGGGAGATCCTGGCGGAGCGCCGGTTCCCGGTGGAGCAGCTGCGGCTCTTCGCCTCGGCCCGTTCGGCCGGCCGCACGCTGCCGTGGCAGGGCGGCGAGGTCACCGTCGAGGACGCGGCCACCGCCGACTACCGGGGCCTGGACATCGTGATCTTCTCGGCCGGCGGCGGGACCTCCCGCGAGCTGGCGCCCAAGGTGGCCGCGGCCGGCGCCGTGGTGATCGACAACTCCTCGGCCTGGCGGCGCGACCCCGAGGTGCCGCTGGTGGTCAGCGAGGTCAACCCGGAGGCGATCGCCGACCGGCCGAAGGGGATCATCGCCAACCCGAACTGCACCACCATGGCCGCGATGCCGGTGCTGCGCCCGCTGCACCGGGAGGCCGGGCTCACCGCGCTGGTGGTGGCCACCTACCAGGCGGTCTCCGGCAGTGGCCTGGCCGGCGTGCGGGAGCTGCAGGAGCAGGCCGCCAAGGTGGTGGAGAACGCCGCCGCGCTCACCCACGACGGCTCGGCGGTCGAGTTCCCGGCGCCCGCCGTGTACAAGCGCCCGATCGCCTTCAACGTCCTCCCGCTGGCCGGCTCGATCGTCGACGACGGCTCGAACGAGACCGACGAGGAGCAGAAGCTCCGCCACGAGAGCCGCAAGATCCTGGGCATCCCGGAGCTGAAGGTCTCCGGCACCTGCGTCCGGGTGCCGGTGTTCACCGGCCACTCGCTGCAGGTCAACGCCCGGTTCGCGGCCGAGCTGAGCCCCGAGCGGGCCGCCGAGCTGCTGGCCGGCGCGCCGGGCGTGCTGCTCAGCGACATCCCGACCCCGCTCCAGGCGGCCGGCCAGGACCCGACCTACGTCGGCCGGATCCGCCGGGACGAGACGGTCGAGCACGGTCTGTCGTTCTTCCTCTCCAACGACAACCTGCGCAAGGGCGCGGCGCTGAACGCCGTGCAGATCGCCGAGCTGGTCGCCGCCGAGCTCGGCTGAGGTCGGCCGGCTGAGCCACCCGGGGGCCACGGAGCGGTCCGTGACCCCCGGGTGGCTCAGCCCGTGGCGCGGGCAGGCGGGTGATTCACCGGTCCGTCGGGGGGTAAAGGAGACCGCAACGGTCGGGCGGGGTGCTCTCGGCGGCCCCGCTCCGGCAGACTGCTCGGGCCGACCGGGAGAGAGGTGCGGAAGTGGACCGCTGCGTCGTCCTCGTGGATGCCGGATACCTGCTGGGCGCCGCCGCCAGCCTGCTCGCCGGCGAGTCCGCGCGCTCCCGGGTGACGGTGGACCACACCGCGCTGATCGCCTCGCTGCGGGAACGGGCGGAGGAGGAGACCGGGCTGCCGCTGCTGCGGATCTACTGGTTCGACGCGGCCCCCGAGCGCCGGCCGATGCCGGAGCACCGCCGGCTGCGGGTGCTGCCCCGGGTCACCGTCCGGCTCGGTGCGCTGACCCGGGCCGACGGCCGCTGGGTGCAGAAGGGCGTGGACGCCGCGATGCACGCCGAGCTCTCCGAGCTGGCCCGCAACCGGGCCTGCGCGGACGTGGTGCTGGTGACCGGCGACGGCGATCTGCTGCCGGGCATGATGTCCGCGAAGGAGCACGGGGTCGCCGTCCACCTCTGGGCGCTGCAGGCCGCCGACGGGGACTTCAACCAGTCCGAGGACCTGGTCGGCGAGGCCGACGAGCGCCGGGTGCTGGACCGGGCCTGGATCACCCGCTCGGTCCGGCTGCGCGAGCCGGCCACCGTCTTCCCGTCCGCCGGGCCGCGCCCGGAGATCGCCAAGATCCTGGCCGCGCCGCCCACCCCGGCGCCCGGTCCGACCCCGGGGCCGGACGAGGAACCGTGCCGGCCCGCCGCCGAGGCTCCCGCCCGGCCGGCCGAGCCGGCGCTGCCGCCGGTCGCGCTGAAGGCCGTGCCCACCCCGAAGGACCTGGCCGGCCGCACCGCGGCGGCCGCCGCCCAGCCGCCCGCCGCCGCGGCGCACAACGGCCCGGTGCTGCGCTGGTCCTCCGACCGCGGCTGGGTGGACCGGCCGTCGCCGGCCGAGACCAGTACCGCTGCCGACGGGCTGCCCACGCTGGCCCAGCTCACCACCGCCGAGCAGCGCTGGGTGGACCGGGAGGAGGACATCACCGCGATCGGCGGCGACCCGCACGAGGTCGGCCAGGTGTTCGCGCGGCGCTGGACGGACCGGCTGGGCGAGCGCGAGCGGCTCGGCGTGCTGTGGTCCGACTACCCCCGGATCCCGCACCGGGTGGACGGCGAACTGCTGCGCTACGCGGCCCGGTTCGGCCTGCTGGCGCACAAGGACGACCAGATCGACGAGCACGACCGGTACGCGATCCGGGCCGGCTTCTGGAAGGAGCTGGCGGCCCGGATCCCGGGCGGTGAACTGATCGTGGTGGACGACTGACCGACCCGGCCGGCGGCGGGGTGACCCGCCCCGCTGATTCTCATCCGCAGCGCGTAGAGTCTTCGCTCGTGAGCGAGCCCCCCCTGCCCTGTTGCTCCGTCCGGGGCCTCACCAAGAGCCACGGTGAGATCCGCGCCACCGACGGGGTCGACCTGGAGATCCACCAGGGTGAGATCTTCGGCCTGCTCGGCCCGAACGGCGCCGGCAAGTCCACCCTGGTCCGCCAGCTCACCGGGTTGCTGCGGCCGGACTCCGGCAGCATCGAGATCCTCGGCCACGACGTGGTGCGCCACCCCGAGCGGGCCGCCCGGCTGCTCGGCTACCTGGGCCAGGAGTCCACCGCGCTGGACGAGTTGACGGTGGCGCTGGCCGCCGAGACCACCGGCCGACTGCGCGGGCTGACCCGGGCGGCGGCCCGGGCCGAGGCCGCCGAGGTGCTCGCCGAGCTGGGCCTGGAGCCGCTGGCCGCCCGGCCGCTCAGCAAGCTCTCCGGCGGCCAGCGCCGGCTCGCCTGCTTCGCCGCCACGCTGGTCGGCGAGCGCCCGCTGCTGGTCCTGGACGAGCCGACCACCGGCATGGACCCGGTCGCCCGGCGGGCCGTCTGGGCCGCCGTGGACCGCCGCCGTTCGGAGCGCGGGACCACCGTGCTGCTGGTCACCCACAACGTGATCGAGGCCGAGACGGTGCTGGACCGGGTCGCCGTGCTGGACGAGGGCCGGGTGATCGCCTGCGACACGCCGGGCGGGCTGAAGGCGCTGGTGGACGGGGACGTCCGGCTCGACCTGGTCTGGCGGGCCGAGGCGCCGCTCGGGGTGCCGACGGTCGCGCTGCTGGCCGACCGGGCCGAGCGGTCCGGCCGGCGCTGGACCCTGCGCACCACCCCGGAGGAGGCCAGGGAGCTGGTCGCCGCGGTGACCACCGGGCCGGCCTTCGCCGCCCTGGACGACTTCACGCTGGCCACCCCGAGCCTGGAGGACGCCTACCTCCGGCTCGGCGGACGTCACGGAGGACTGGCCAAATGAGCACGCTGACCGCCACCGCCACCGCCACCGCGACCCGGCCGGCCGCGCAGGCCGCCGCGCTGGCCCCCGCCGCCCGGCCGCTGCCGGCGCTGGCCGCCGTCTACCGGGCGCAGCTGGCCCGGGCCAAGGTGGCCCGGATCCCGCTGATGTTCGTGGCGACCTTCCAGTCGGTCGGCATCCTGGTGATGATGCGCGGCGTGGTCGCCGCGGGGGACAACGCGTCGGCGCGCGCGGTGGTGTCCGGCTCCAGCGTGCTGGTGGTGGCCTTCGTGGCGCTCAACCTGCTCGCCCAGTACTTCGGCCGGCTGCGGGCCACCGGTGGCCTGGACCACTACGCGACACTGCCCGTCCCGGCCGCCTCGGTGGTGCTCGGCGCGGCGGCCGCGTTCGCCTCGTTCACGCTGCCCGGCGCGCTGGTCACGGCGGCCGCGGGGGCCCTGCTGTTCAAGCTCTCCCTGGTGCACCTCTGGGTGCTGCTGGCGGTGGTCCCGCTCTCCGGCGCGGCGCTCTCCGGGCTGGGCGCGGCCTGCGGGCTGCTGGCGCCCAAGCAGGAGATCGCCACCATGCTCGGCCAGCTGGGCATGTCGGCCGCGCTGTTGCTGGGCGTGCTGCCGGCCGCGCACCTGCCGGGGCCGGTCCAGTGGCTGCGCGACCTGCTGCCCTCGACCTACGGGGTGAACGCCTTCGCGCTGACCTTCGCGGCCCGGCCGGACTGGCCCGCGGTCGGCGGTGATCTGGCGGTTTGTGCGGCCGTTGGAGTGATCTCGCTGGCCGTGGCGACCTGGGCTTACCGCCGCGCCACCACCCGTTAGCCCGGATCTCGGGCGCTTCGTGAAACGATGGAGCGGTGACCGAACCGAACACGCCTCCGGAGGCCGGACCCCTCCCGCCCCGGTCCGAGCCGTCCCCCGCCCAGCCGCCGGCCCACCGGCTCGGCGCCGAGCTGAAGATCGGTGTGCCGATCGGCCTGGCCTGCGCACTGCTCGGGCTGGTGATGGGCCTGCTCTGGGTCTGGCTGGCACCCGAGGTACCGCTGGTGGTGCACGGGCAGCAGGTGCTGTACGTCGACCCGGAGGGTGAACAGCGAGCCGGCGCGGACGGCACCTTCGTGCTGCTCGGCCTGGCGTTCGGGCTGCTCACCGCGGTGCCGGCGTTCCTGCTCACCCGGCGGCGCGGTGGCGGGATCGCGGTGGCGGCCGGGCTCGCCGTGGGTGGGCTGGCCGGCTCGCTGGCCGCCTGGCGGCTCGGCGTGACCCTCGGCCCGACCAGTGACATCGTCGCGCACGCCAAGGCGGTGGGCGACGGGCACACCTTCAACGAGGCGCTGGCGCTGAGCGCGCACGGCGCGCTGCTGGTCTGGCCGATGGCCGCGATGGTGCTGCTGCTGATCCTCTCGGCGGCCTTCGGCAAGCGGGAGGAGGACCTGCCGCCGTACTGGGCCGGTCCGCAGTGGCCGCAGGCCGACGAGGCGCCGGCCGGGTCCGGTGACTCCTCAGCGGCGGCCGATCTCGGCACTGACGGCAGCCGTCAGGCGCAGTAGGTCCTGCGGCGCCAGCTCGACCTCCAGGCCGCGCCGCCCGGCCGAGACGAAGACCGTCGGGTGCGCCAGCGCACCGGCGTCCAGCACGGTGGGCAGCGGGCGGCGCTGCCCGAGCGGCGAGATCCCGCCGCGGACGTAGCCGCTGCTGCGCTCGGCGGCGGCCGGGTCGGCCATCACCGCCTTCTTGCCGCCCAGCGCGGTGGCCAGCGCCTTGAGGTCCAGCTGCCCGGCGACCGGCACCACGCCGACCGCGAGCCTGCCGTCGACCTCGGCCACCAGGGTCTTGAAGACCCGCTCGGCCGGGACGCCCAGCGCCTGCGCGGCCTCCTCGCCGTAGGAGGCCGCGGCCGGGTCGTGCTGGTAGGCGTGCACGGTGAACGGCACCCCGGCGCTCTCCAACGCCACCGTGGCCGGGGTCCCCGCGCTACCGCGCTGCTTCTTCGCCGCTTTCGCCACTGATCGCTCCCTCGACTCGGTGGGTGGTCAGTTCGGGCTGAAGGCCTGGCGGGTCAGGTCCACCGCCGGGACGGACGGCAACCAGGCCAGCAGCGCGGTCTCCCGGCGCAGCAGCTCCAGTTCGGTGGCCAGCCGGCTCGCGGCGTCCGGGCAGGCCAGCAGCCGCTGCTTGACCGGCACGTCCAGCACCGAGGCGGCCGCCACCAGGTAGGAGAGCACCTGCGGGTCGTCCGGCAGCTCCTGCTCGCCGCTCAGGCTGGCCCGGCGGGCGCCCGCCAGCCGCTTCTGGTACGCCCGGAAGGCCCGCTCGACCCCGCCGGCCAGCGCGCCGGCGCCCTCGCCGAGCTGCTCCTCGACCGTCTCGACCTCACCGACCAGGTACGGCCCGCCGGTCTCCACCGAGCGCAGTCGGAACCGGGTCGTCCCGGTGATCAGCAGCTCGTAGCCACCGGCCGGCTGCGGCTGCACCGACGCGACGTCCGCCACGCAGCCGATGTGGTGCAGCGCCTGCAACGGGTCGCCGTCGGTGCCCAGCCCGTCCAGCGGGCCGGCCGGCCGGTCGCGGTCGGTGACCGGGGCGACCTCCCGGCCGTCCTTGATGGCCAGCACGCCGAAGCGGCGCGGCTGGTCCTCGGGCTGTGCGAGCAGATCGGCGACCAGCCGCCGGTAGCGCTCCTCGAAGACGTGCAGGGGCAACACGAGCCCGGGGTAGAGCACCGAGTCGAGCGGGAAGATCGGCAGCCGTTCTGTCACGGCGCACAGCGTAGTTGCCCGCGGCTCCGCCGCGAGGGCCAGGTGGCCGGCCACCGCGGTGCCGATGGTCCGCTCGGGCGCCCTGCGGTCTGCGCCGAACGGGTCGTCCTCGACGGGCCGGGCGGTGGACCTCGCCGCGCCGGAGGGCCCGGCGCCACCGGAATCCGGCCGCCCGCCCACCGCGGTCCTCGCTCGAACGGCTGTCTCGTCCCACGTATCACGGAATGGAATGCGGGACCGATGATTCCGGCCACTCCTTACACTTGGGCCTGTGATCTCTCGAATCGACCTCCGCGGCGCCTCCGGCGACCCGCGTGACCTGCTGCCCCGTGCCGAGTTCGACGTGGAGGCCGCCCTGGAGAAGGTGCGGCCCATCTGCGAGGACGTCCGCCATCGTGGGGTCGCGGCGTTGATCGAGTATGCCGAGCGGTTCGACGGCGTGGTGCTGGAGCGCACCCGGGTGCCCGAGGCCGAGCTGACCGCCGCGCTGGAGACGCTGGACCCGAAGGTGCGGGCCGCGCTGGAGGAGTCGATCCGACGGGCCCGGCTGGTCCACCGCGAGCAGCGCCGCACCGACCACACCACCCAGGTGGTGCCCGGCGGCACGGTCACCGAGCGCTGGGTGCCGGTGGACCGGGTCGGCCTGTACGTGCCGGGCGGGCTGGCGGTCTACCCGTCCTCCGTGGTGATGAACGTGGTCCCGGCGCAGGAGGCCGGCGTCCCGGGCATCGCGGTCACCTCCCCGCCGCAGCGGGACTTCGGGGGCAAGGTGCACCCGACCATTCTGGCCGCCTGCGCGCTGCTCGGGGTCACCGAGGTCTACGCCGCCGGCGGTGCCCAGGCGATCGCGATGTTCGCCTACGGCACCGAGGAGTGCGCGCCGGTCAACCTGGTGACCGGCCCCGGCAACATCTACGTGGCCGCCGCCAAGCGGCTGCTCAAGGGCCGGATCGGGATCGACGCCGAGGCCGGCCCGACCGAGATCGCCGTCCTGGCCGACGACAGCGCCGCGCCGGCCGAGGTGGCGGCCGACCTGATCAGCCAGGCCGAGCACGACCCGATGGCCGCCTCGGTGCTGGTCACCGACTCGGTCGCGCTGGCCGAGGCGGTGGAGGCCGAGCTGGCCGAGCAGGTCGCCGAGACCAAGCACCGCGAGCGGGTCACCGAGGCGCTGGGCGGCCGGCAGTCCGGCATCGTCCTGGTGGACGACCTGGAGCAGGGCCTGCTGGTGGTCAACGCCTACGCCGCCGAGCACCTGGAGATCCAGACCCGGGACGCCGCCGCGGTGGCCGCCCGGGTGCGCAACGCGGGCGCGATCTTCGTCGGCCGGTACGCGCCGGTCTCGCTGGGCGACTACGCGGCCGGTTCCAACCACGTGCTGCCGACCGGCGGCTGCGCCTGCCACTCGTCCGGTCTCTCCGTGCAGTCCTTCCTACGCGGCATCCACGTGATCGACTACAACCGCGAGGCGCTGGCGGACATCGCCGCGCACGTGGTCAACCTCGCCGCGGCCGAGGACCTGCCGGGTCACGGTGACGCGATCCGCGCCCGCTTCGACTGGACGGTGCCTGGCCAGTGAAGATCGACGATCTCCCGGTCCGCGACGAGCTGCGCGGCCAGTCCCCGTACGGCGCGCCGCAGCTCGACGTGCCGGTCCAGCTGAACACCAACGAGAACCCGTACCAGCTGCCCGAGCCGCTGGTGGCGCGGATCGCCGAGCGGGTCGCCGCGGCCGCCCGCGACCTCAACCGCTACCCGGACCGGGACGCGGTCGAGCTGCGCGACGGCCTGGCGGCCTACCTCACCCGCACCACGGGCGTGCCGCTCACCCGGGCCCAGGTCTGGGCGGCGAACGGCTCCAACGAGGTGATCCAGCAGCTGCTGCAGACCTTCGGGGGGCCCGGTCGCAGCGCGCTGGGCTTCGCGCCCTCGTACCAGATGCACGAGCTGATCTCGCGCGGCACCGGCACCCGGTGGATCGCCGGCCCGCGCCGCGCCGACTTCACCATCGACCTGGACGCGGCCGTCGCGGCGCTCGCCGAGCACCGCCCGGACGTGCTCTTCGTCTGCTCGCCGAACAACCCGACCGGCACCGCGGTCGAGGCCGACACCGTGCGGGCGCTCTACGACGCCGCGCAGGCGGTCAAGCCGACCATGGTCGTGGTGGACGAGGCGTACGTCGAGTTCTCGCACCGCGCCTCGCTGCTGTCGCTGCTGGCCGGTCGGCCGCACCTGGTGGTCACTCGGACCATGTCGAAGGCGTTCGGCGCGGCCGGGCTGCGGCTCGGCTACCTGGCAGCCGACCCGGCCGTGGTGGACGCGGTGCAGCTGGTCCGGCTGCCGTACCACCTGTCCGCTGTCACCCAGGCCACCGCGCTGGCCTGCCTGGAGCACACCGACACCCTGCTCGGGTACGTCGAGCGGCTCAAGGCCGAGCGCGACCGGGTGGTGACGGCGCTGCGCGCGCTGGGCCTGGAGGTCACCGACTCGGACGCCAACTTCATCCAGTTCGGGATCTTCACGGACCCGCACACCGTCTGGCAGGGCCTGCTGGACCGCGGCGTGCTGGTCCGCGACAACGGTGTCCCCGGGCGGCTGCGGGTCACCGCCGGCACGCCCGCCGAGAACGACGCCTTCCTGGACGCCCTCACCACCGTGATCAAGGAGCTGTGAACCCCATGTCCCGCATCGGGCGCGTCGAGCGCGCCACCAAGGAGACCTCGGTCCTGGTCGAGATCGACCTCGACGGCACCGGCCGGACCGACATCTCCACGGGCGTCGGGTTCTACGACCACATGCTCGACCAGCTGGGCCGCCACGGTCTCTTCGACCTCACAGTGAAGACCGACGGAGACCTGCACATCGACACCCACCACACGATCGAGGACACCGCCCTCGCGCTGGGCGCCGCGTTCAGGCAGGCGCTCGGCGACAAGGTGGGCATCTACCGCTTCGGCAACTGCACGGTGCCGTTGGACGAGTCGCTCGCCCAGGTGACCGTGGACCTCTCCGGCCGCCCGTACCTGGTGCACACCGAGCCCGAGGGCATGGCCCCGATGATCGGGACCTACGATGTGACGATGACCAGGCACATCCTGGAGTCGTTCGTGGCCCAGGCGCAGATAGCCCTGCACGTCCACGTACCGTACGGCCGCAACGCGCACCACATCGTGGAGTGCCAGTTCAAGGCACTCGCCCGGGCGCTGCGCTACGCGTCCGAGTTCGACCCGCGCGCGGCCGGCATCCTCCCCTCGACCAAGGGCGCACTGTGAGCAAGGCAACTCTGTTGATCGTCGTCGGGCTCTTCCTCGGCGGCGGGGTGTACTCCTTCTGGAAGCAGAAGCTGCCCAAGGGCGTCATCGCCGTGCTCGCCCTCGGCTCGGTGCTCTGCCTGGCCGCCGGCGCGCTGCGGCTCTAGAGAGGGGGAGGTCCGCCATGGGCAAGAACGTCGTGGTCCTCGACTACGGGTCGGGGAACCTCAGGTCGGCGCAGCGGGCGATGGAGCGCACCGGCGCGACCGTCACCGTGACCTCCGACTTCCAGCAGGCGATGGACGCCGACGGGCTGCTGGTCCCCGGCGTCGGCGCCTTCGAGGCCTGCATGCGCGGGCTGCGCGAGGTCCGCGGGGAGCAGATCATCGGCCGCCGGCTGGCCGGTGGCCGTCCGGTGCTGGGCATCTGCGTCGGCATGCAGATCCTCTTCGAGCGCGGGGTCGAGCACGGGGTGGAGACCGCGGGCTGCGACGAGTGGCCCGGCACGGTCGAGCCGCTGGACGCCCCGATCGTGCCGCACATGGGCTGGAACACGGTCTCGGTGGCCGAGGGCAGCAGGCTCTTCGCCGGGCTGGACCCGGAGACCCGGTTCTACTTCGTGCACTCCTACGGCGTGCGCCGCTGGGAGCTGGAGGTCACCAACGAGCGGATCCACCCGCCGCTGGTCAGCTGGACCACGCACGGGCAGCCGTTCGTGGCCGCCGTCGAGAACGGGCCGCTCTGGGCCACCCAGTTCCATCCCGAGAAGTCCGGCGACGCCGGCGCCGCCCTGCTGACCAACTGGGTCGACACGCTGTGAACCGGCCGGCTCCGGCCGTGTGTCCGTGTTCCCCCCTCCGATGTGATGAAGGTAGTTACCGATGAGCCGCCTCGAACTCCTGCCCGCCGTCGACGTCCGGGACGGCCAGGCCGTCCGCCTGGTCAAGGGCGCCTCCGGCACCGAGACCTCCTTCGGTGAGCCGCTCGCCGCCGCGCTGGCCTGGCAGTCGGCCGGCGCCGAGTGGCTGCACCTGGTCGACCTGGACGCCGCGTTCGGCACCGGCTCCAACCGTGATCTGCTGCGCGAGGTCACCGGCGCGCTGGACATCAAGGTCGAGCTGTCCGGCGGCATCCGCGACGACGAGTCGCTCGCCGCCGCGCTGGCCACCGGCTGCACCCGGGTCAACCTGGGCACCGCCGCGCTGGAGAGCCCGGACTGGGTCGCCAAGGTGATCGCCGAGCACGGTGACAAGATCGCGGTCGGCCTGGACGTGGTCGGCACCACGCTGCGCGGCCGGGGCTGGACCCGGGACGGCGGAGACCTCTACGAGGTGCTGGCCCGGCTGGACTCCGAGGGCTGCGCCCGCTACGTGGTCACCGACGTCAACCGGGACGGCACCCTGACCGGACCCAACCTCCAGCTGCTGCGCGACGTCTGCGCCGCCACCGACAAGCCCGTGGTCGCCTCCGGCGGGGTCTCCTCGCTGGACGACCTGCGCGCCATCGCCACCCTGGTGCCCGAGGGTGTCGAGGGGGCGATTGTGGGCAAGGCCCTCTACGAGCAGAAGTTCACCCTCGAAGAGGCCCTGGAGGCCGTCTCGTGACAGAGCGTCAGATCGTACGCGGCCGGGTCGCCGGATTCTCGCCCTGGGAGGAGGAGTTCGGCTACGCGCGAGCCGTCGCCGCCGGCGACCACGTGCACGTGGCGGGCTCGACGGCCTGGGTGAACGGTCGGGTGGAGCACGACGACCCGTACCAGCAGGCCCTCACGGCCTTCGGCGTCGGCCTCAACGCCCTTGCCGCGTACGGTCTGACGGTGGACGACGTGGTCCGCACCCGGATGTACATCACGCACGTGCGGGACGCCGACGAGGTCGGCCGGGCGCACAAGAAGCTCTTCGACCGGGTCCGCCCGGTGGCCACCATGGTGGTGGTGGAGGGCCTGATCGACTCGCGGATGGTGGTCGAGGTCGAACTCGACGCCTACCGCGCCGGCCTGGCGGCCGAGTTGGAATCCCTGGAAGGCAAGCCATGACCCTCGCCGTACGTGTGATCCCCTGCCTGGACGTCGACGCCGGTCGGGTGGTCAAGGGCGTCAACTTCCAGAACCTGCGCGACGCCGGCGACCCGGTCGAGCTGGCCAAGCTCTACGACGCCCAGGGCGCCGACGAGTTGACCTTCCTGGACATCACCGCCTCGTCCGGCGACCGGGAGACCACCTACGACGTGGTGCGCCGCACCGCCGAGCAGGTCTTCATCCCGCTCACCGTGGGCGGCGGGGTGCGGGCCGTCGAGGACGTCGACCGGCTGCTCCGGGCCGGCGCCGACAAGGTCGGGGTGAACACCGCGGCGATCGCCCGGCCCGAGCTGGTGCGCGAGATCGCCGAGCGGTTCGGCCGTCAGGTGCTGGTGCTCTCGGTGGACGCCCGGCGCTGCCCGCCCGGCACCGGGACCGCTTCCGGCTACGAGGTCACCACCCACGGCGGGCGGCGCGGCACCGGCCTGGACGCGGTCGAATGGGCGGTCCGGGCGGCCGAGTTGGGGGCTGGCGAGATCCTGCTCAACTCGATGGACGCGGACGGCACCAAGGACGGCTACGACCTGGCGATGATCCGCGCGGTACGGGCCGAGGTGGCCGTGCCATTGATCGCCTCCGGCGGCGCGGGCAAGCTCGCCGACTTCGCCCCGGCGGTGTCGGCCGGCGCCGACGCGGTGCTCGCCGCCTCGGTCTTCCACTTCGGCGACCTGCGGATCGGCGACGTCAAGACGGCACTGCGCGAGGCGGGTCACCCGGTCCGCTGAGCCGGTGATCCGGGCGTGTCGGGGCGCGCCCGGGTTAGCATCGCGTCACGGGGAGTGAGTGGAGCTGCCCCGGCCGTCGGGGTGTTGGCGTCCCCTGCGGCGGTCCGGCCCGAGGGGGTTGGCAGATGCCGGGGCAGGCCGGAGGCGATGCCGGGTGGCCGGTGCGGGTGCCGGTCGGCTTCCGGATCGGCACGTACGAGGTCGTCTCACCGGTCGCGCACGGGAGTTGGGGCAGCGTCTACGCGGGGCGGCGGCTCGACGGCGGCCAGCCGGCCGAGGTGGCGCTGAAGTTCCTGCCGGCCCGGCGCGGGACGTCCGGGCAACTGGGCGCGTTGGCCGAGGTGGTCGGGCGGGAACTCGCGGCGGCCGGGCGCTGGAAGCACCCCAACCTGATCCACACCCACGAGGCGCTCCCGGTGACGACCCCCGGCGAACCGGCTCGGCTGCTGGTGCCCTGCTCGCACGGTTTCAGTGCGCTCAACGTCTATGCCCCACAACATCGTTACGCCGACCAGTCGGGTCAGGTCGGCGGCGAGCCGACCTGTCGGCTGTTCGCGCTAACGCCCGTCAGGTTACGGCGCCACCCGGCCCGGCGGCAGAGTGGATCCCGTCCCGGCCGGCCCTAACCGGCCGGGACGGCACCAGTCGGGCACAGAACGGGATTGTGTGATGGGCAGGTTGAATCGACGGCTGGCCGGTCTCGGGATCAGCGCGGTGGTGGGCGCGGCGACGTTGGTGGCGCCGGCCGTCGCGAGCGCCGCCCCCGCCGCGCCGAGCGCCGCCCGGGCCGTCGCCGCGCCGGGGACGGCCGCGGTCAGCGGCTGTTCGGCGCTGGGCGGCGGCAAGTACGACTGCTACGTCTGGGCGTACGCGCCGTCCTACTACGTGGGCAACAACCCCACCGGCGGTGGGCTGCACGTCGGCTGGAACTACTTCTACTGCCAGGCCACGGGGTCGGAGTACAGCTACGACGGCTACTCCAACCGCTGGTGGGGCAGGACCGACGACGACAACGGCCACCACGGGGTCTGGGTGAACGTGGTCCACCTCTCCGGCGGCGCCAACGACCAGCCGGCGCCGGGCCTGCCGCTCTGCTGACGAGCCGACCCCCGCTGCCGGGTCACCGGGGAGCCCGGTCAGCCGTCCGACGCGTCCGCCGCCGCCGGGAGCGGCAGGCGGGCGCGCAGGGCGTCCACCGCCGCCGGCGCGCCGTCCACCACGACGCGGGCGCGCGCCCCGCGACCGAAGGCGAAGAGCAGCAGCTCGGCCGGCTCGCCGGCCACCTCCACCGGCTCACCGTCCGGCGCGCCGACCGTCAGCAGGCCCGGACGGTCGGTGCGACGCAGCTGCACCCGGAGCGGAGTCCGCCGGCCCACCCCGATCCGGGCGGGCAACGGCAGTCGCCGCCAGAGCAGTTCGGTGAGCTTAGGGTCGAGCGGTTCCGGCTCCCAGCCGCCGGGAGCAGCCCGTCGGACGTCCTCGGCGTGCACGAAGTACTCCACTCCGTTGGCCAGTTCGTCCACGCCGGGCAGTGCGAAGAGCGACAGTCGGGGTGGGCCACCGCGGAACTCCCGTACCAACCGCTCGTACGGCCGGCGCGCGTAGCCCTCCTGCACCCGCCTGGTCCAGCCGGCCAGCGCCGCCAGCTGGATGCCCGGCCCGGCGTCCGGCCGGCGCTCGCGCACCAGCAGGTGGGCGACCAGATCACGGGTGCGCCAACCAGCGCAGAGGGTGGGTGCGTCGGGCCCGGCCTCGGTCAGCAGTCCGGCCAGCCTGGCCCGTTGGGCCCGCGCGTGGTTCGCCATCGGGCCAGCGTACCCAGCCACCGCCGGTGGTCGCCGCTGCCGCACGGTCAACTCTTCAGCGGGCCGGTCAGCTTGGTGCCGCCCTGGGCGTCCGAGGCGGCCATCGTGCAGCTCACCGCGCGCATCCCCTGTTGGTAGAAGGAGACGTCGGGGCCCACCGGGAAGCTGTACCACCTACCGCCGCCCTGCTTGGCGGACCAGGCCTGGAAGTACGGCTGGCAGAGCTTCCACATCGCGAGACCCTGGTCCCGCCCGGTGATCCCGTCCGGCAGCCGCGGATTGGCGATCGACTCGGCGTCGTGCGGCTGGTCGCAGGCGCGCGCCACGGTCGTCGTGATGCCGGTGCTGAGTTGCGGGTTGTCCAGGCAGCTGCCGGCCGCGAAGTACGGGTACGGCAGCTGCGGGGTCGGGCTGGCGGAGGGGGAGGGCGCCGCGCTGGTCCGGGGCGGCGCGGGCGGCGCGGCCACCGGCCGGTGCGGCGAGGGCCGGAGCAGCACGGCGGTCCCGGCGCCGGCCAGCAGCGACAACCCGACGGCGAGTGCGATCAACCGCCCGCGGCGGGGCCGGCGCTGGGGAAGCTCGGTGGTCATGCGCACCAGAATCCCGCAGCGCGGGCGGGCGCGGGGGCGGTTTCGCCGAGCCGGTCGGGTCCGCGAGCTGGACCGGGCCGGGCCGGCCCGCGCGGTCCGCAGGGTGGGCGGCGGCGGTCCGAAGATCGGAAAGTGCTCGGTCCGGCCGGCCGGTGCTGCCAGAATGGCCGCATGTCCTCCGCACCGCCCCCCGTCCCCGCCGCCGCCGGCAGCACCGCCCTCGACCCGGCCATCGCCGCCCGCCTCAAGCGCACCGAGGACGGGCTGCTGCCCGCCGTCGCGCAGCAGTACGACACCGGCGAGGTGCTGATGCTCGGCTGGATGGACGACGAGGCGCTGCACCGCACCCTCACCACCGGCCGGTGCACCTACTGGAGCCGCAGCCGCCGCGAGTACTGGGTCAAGGGCGGCACCTCCGGCCACGTCCAGCACGTGAAGTCGGTGGCGCTGGACTGCGACGGCGACACCCTGCTGGTCCGGGTCGACCAGGTCGGCGCGGCCTGCCACACCGGCGCCCGGACCTGCTTCGACGAAGACGTCCTGCTCAGCCACTGAAGCCTGGGCCACTCGGCCAGGCCCTCCCACCGATCGACCGCTGGAGAACACGGTGCCGTCCATGGACCTCGACGCCTTCCGCAAGCTCGCCGTCGACACCCGGGTCATCCCGGTCACCCGCCGGCTGCTGGCGGACGGCCTCACCCCGCTCGGGCTGTACCGCAGCCTGGCGGCCGAGCGCCCGGGCACCTTCCTGCTCGAGTCGGCGGAGCAGGGCCGCAGCTGGTCGCGCTACTCGTTCGTGGGAGTGCGCTGCGCCGCCACGCTGACCGCCGACCGCGAGGGCGACGCCCGCTGGCACGGCACCCCGCCGGTCGGCATCCCGACCAGCGGTGACCCGCTGCAGGTGCTGCGCGCCGCGGTCGAGGCGCTGCACACCCCGCGGCACACCGAGGACCTCCCGCCGCTCACCGGCGGCCTGGTCGGCTACCTCGGCTACGACATCGTCCGGCGGCTGGAGAAGCTGCCCGAGCTCACGCCGGACGACCTCCGGCTGCCGGAGCTGACCATGCTGCTGGCCACCGACCTCGCGGTGCTGGACCACGCCGACGGCACGGTGCTGCTGATCGCCAACGCGGTCAACCACAACGACCTGGACACCGGCGTGGACGAGGCCTACGCGGACGCGGTGGCCCGGCTGGACGCGATGGAGGCCGAGCTGGCCAAGCCGGTCGAGCCGGGGCTGGCCACCTTCACGCCGACCACGGTCGAGGCGCACTCGCCGTTCGGCGGGGCGCCCTACCGGGCCGCGGTCGAGGAGGTCAAGGAGCGGATCCGGGCCGGCGAGGCCTTCCAGGTGGTCCCGTCGCAGCGCTTCGAGGTGCCCTGCCCGGCCTCCGCGCTGGACGTCTACCGGATGCTGCGGACCAGCAACCCGAGCCCGTACATGTACCTGTTCCGGTTCCCCGGCCCGGACGGCGGCGCCGAGGGCGGCTTCGACGTGGTCGGCTCCAGCCCGGAGGCGCTGGTCAAGGTCACCGAGGGCCGGGCGATGGTGCACCCGATCGCCGGCACCCGGCACCGCGGCGCCACCCCGCAGGAGGACGCCGACCTGGCCGCCGAGCTGCTCGCCGACCCCAAGGAGCGGGCCGAGCACCTGATGCTGGTCGACCTCGGCCGCAACGACCTGGGCCGGGTCTGCACCCCGGGCAGCGTCGAGGTGGTCGACTTCATGTCCGTCGAGCGCTACAGCCACGTGATGCACATCGTCTCCACCGTCACGGGCGAGGTCGCCGCCGGCCGGACCGCCTTCGACGTGCTCACCGCCTGCTTCCCGGCCGGCACCCTCTCCGGGGCGCCCAAGCCGCGTGCGATGCGGATCATCGAGGAGCTGGAGCCCACTCGGCGCGGCCTCTACGGCGGCTGCGTCGGCTATCTCGACTTCGCGGGCGACTCGGACACCGCGATCGCCATCCGCACCGCCGTGCTGCGCGACGGTACCGCGTACGTGCAGGCCGGCGCGGGCGTGGTGGCCGACTCCGACCCGCATGCCGAGGACACCGAGTGCCGCAACAAGGCCGCCGCCGTGCTGCGCGCGGTGGCCACCGCCAACACCCTCCGCGCGCCGCTCCTCTGAGGCTCGTCGGGCCCTGGGCCTGCTGGGGGGCGTCGAGCGCGACGGCGATGGCGACCGAGAGCGCTCGGCACCGCGCACAGTGCTCCGCACCGACGGGTTCCCGCGGGAGCGGAGCCGCTGAGTCGGGGGCGGTGCGCGGAAGTGATCGGGGACGGGGGATAGTGGTCGGGTGACCGATTCGCCCCCGCCCCACAGTGCCGACCCGTCGGCCGCCCCGTCCTCCTCCCGGCGCAGCCTGGGTCTGATGCTGCTGCTCATCGCGCTCGGTGCGGTGTTGGTACTGACCGCCGGGGGGCGGGTGTGGGCGCAGGGCCAGGTCAGCGGGCACCTCTCGGTGACCGCGACCGGCAGCGAGATCTCCGGTCTGCCGGGCGCGCTGGCGCTGGTCGCGCTGGCCTCGGCGGTGGCGGTGTTCGCGGTCCGCGGGTTCGGGCGGCTGCTGGTGGGCGTGCTGGTCACGCTGGCGGGGATCGGGGCCACGGTGGGCGCGGCGCTCGGCGCGCGCAACACCAACGCGCTGGACGAGACCGCCGCGCAGAAGCTCGCGCTGGTCGGCACCACGGCCTCGCAGGTCACCCACACCGCCTGGCCGTGGGTGGCGGCGGTCGGTGGCGTGCTGCTGGCCGTGGCCGGCCTGGTCACCGTGGTGTGCGGCCGGGCCTGGCCCGGGATGGGCACCCGGTACGACGCGCCGACCACGGGCCCGGCCCGGCCGGCCGCCGCGGCCGGCCTCCGCGAGACCCCCGCCGACCTGTGGAAGGCGCTGGACCGCGGCGAGGACCCGACCACGAGCTGAGCCCGTCCGCGGGCCGGACCCGTCCGTCCGGGTGACGGCTGTCACGGCGCCCCGGCTTTGGGTCGCGGATAAGGGTCCGCCACAATGGACGGTGACCATCCGCCGGGCTCGGTAGGACCCGTAGAACCAAGGAGCACCATCAGATGTCGGCTGCCTCGCACGGACACTCCGTCGCCGCCTGGACCGGGTCGGCGATCGCTTTCGCCGGCTTCTGCGTTGCCGGCGCTGCCATGATCATGGAGTCGGTGATGCTCTTCGCCGTCGGCATGGCGGTCGTCGTGCTCGGCGGCGTGGTCGGCAAGGCCATGGCCATGGCGGGCATGGGCGTGCAGCCCGACCCGGCGGTCGAGGCGTACAAGGCCGAGGCCTACGCCAAGGCGCAGGCCGCCGCCCTCACCGCCAACGCGGGCTGAGTCAAGCCCCCGCACACCTGCGGCGCTCGCGCGGACCGGGGCGCCCGGGCCCTCACCGGCCCCGGGCGCCCCGGTCCGCGCGCGTTCACGGTCGAAGAGCGCTCGCCGCCGTTCCCACGCCGGTTCCCGCGCGCTCGACTGCGGTCCCGGCCGGGGTCGGGGCACAATCAGCGGGTGACCGCCCCCAGTACCCCGGTCGGCCGGCCCTCGGCGGCCCGCCGGCTGGCCCGCCCGTTCGCCGCGCTCGGCGCGGTGGCCCTGCCCACCCTCTACGTCTCGGTGGTGGACCCGAACAGCCCGGGTCACTACCCGACCTGCCCGTTCCGGCAGGCCACCGGCTGGTGGTGCCCCGGCTGCGGCGGGTTGCGCTGCGTGCACGCGCTGACCCACGGTGACCTCACCACCGCCTGCCACGACAACCTGCTCGCCGTGGTGCTCTTCGCGGTGCTCGGCGTCTACTGGCTCCGCTGGGCCTGGGCGGCGCTGACCGGCGGCCCGCCGCCGCGGCTCTCGCTCGGACCCGGTTGGACGGTGCTGCTGGTCGTCGTCCTGGTCGTGTTCACCGTGGTGCGCAACCTGCCGGGTGGCGCGGGTCTGGCGCCGCCCGCGGTCTGACCTCGGCGGGGGCGTTCGGCCCGCTGGGGGTCCGCTGGACGAGATCCACGCCGGGTGAATGCGCCGCGCGCCCCTCGTGCCGATACCATCGAGGAGCCGACGGGGGCGTTCCGCCCAGATCGGATCCGACCGGATCCAACGGCGGCGCGCACGCCCGGAGGCTGACCAGAACATCCGGCAAGCAGATTTGATGGGGGCTCCCGAGTGAGTGTGCTCGACGAGATCATCGACGGGGTCCGCGCGGACCTCGCGGAGCGGCAGGCCCGGGTCTCCCTGGACGAGCTGAAGGAACTGGCCGCCAAGGCCCCGATCGCGAAGGACGGCGTGGCCGCCCTGCGCGGCGAGGGGGTCCGGGTGATCTGCGAAGTGAAGCGCTCCAGCCCGTCCAAGGGCGCGCTGGCGGCGATCGCCGACCCGGCGGCGCTGGCCGTCGACTACGCGGCCGGTGGCGCCGCCGCGATCAGCGTGCTCACCGAGCAGCGCCGGTTCGGTGGTTCGCTGGCCGATCTGGACGCGGTCCGAGCGGCGGTGGACACCCCGCTGCTGCGCAAGGACTTCATCGTCACCGCCTACCAGCTATGGGAGGCCCGGGCGCACGGCGCGGACCTCGCGCTGCTGATCGTCGCCGCGCTCGAACAGCCGGCCCTGGTCTCGCTGATCGAGCGGGCCGAGTCGATCGGGCTCACCCCGCTGGTCGAGGTGCACGACGAGGAGGAGATCGCCCGCGCGGTCGACGCCGGCGCCAAGATCATCGGCGTGAACGCCCGCAACCTGAAGACCCTCGAGGTGGACCGCGACACCTTCGGCAACGTGGTGCACGCCATCCCGGCCGGCATCGTCAAGGTGGCCGAGTCCGGCGTGCGCGGCCCGCACGACCTGATCGCCTACGCCAACCAGGGCGCCGACGCGGTCCTGGTCGGCGAGTCGCTGGTCACCGGCAAGGACCCGAAGGCCGCCGTGGCCGACCTGGTCGCGGCCGGCGCCCACCCGGCGCTGCGCCACCACGACGGACGGGACTGACCGCGCCGTGTCACTCGCCGCCCGACTCGCCCCCGGTTGCCGCCCGCGCGGCTGCCGCGCTCCCGCGCGCCGGGTGCTGGGCCGTCGGGTGCGCTACGTGATCGGCTGTGAGCCCGGCCAGGTGCCGGGCCGTCGATGGCGCGGGACGCACGGCTGAACGCCGTTCCGTCGTCCCGTACACCATTGACCAAGGAACACCCATGTCCTCCCACGACACCCCGTCGGGCCCGCAGGTGCCCGACGCCCGAGGCTACTTCGGTGCCTACGGCGGCCGTTTCATCCCCGAGGCGCTGATCGCCGCCGTCGAGCAGGTGGCCGACGAGTACGAGAAGGCCAAGCGCGACCCCGCCTTCGCCGCCGAGCTGGACGCCCTGCTCAAGGACTACACCGGCCGCCCGAGCCCGCTCACCGACGTGCACCGGTTCTCCGCCGAGGCGGGCGGCGCGCGGGTGCTGCTCAAGCGCGAGGACCTCAACCACACCGGCTCGCACAAGATCAACAACGTGCTGGGCCAGGCCCTGCTCACCCGCCGGATGGGCAAGACCCGGATCATCGCGGAGACCGGCGCCGGCCAGCACGGCGTGGCCACCGCCACCGCCTGCGCGCTCTTCGGCTTCGACTGCACCATCTACATGGGCGAGGTCGACACCCAGCGGCAGGCGCTCAACGTGGCCCGGATGCGGATGCTCGGCGCCGAGGTGGTCGCCGTGAAGTCCGGCAGCCGCACCCTCAAGGACGCCATCAACGAGGCGTTCCGCGACTGGGTCGCCAACGTCGACAACACCCACTACCTGTTCGGCACGGTGGCCGGGCCGCACCCCTTCCCGGCCATGGTCCGCGACTTCCACCGGGTGATCGGGATCGAGGCCCGCGAGCAGGTGCTGCAGCGCACCGGACGGCTGCCGGACGCCGTGGTCGCCTGCGTCGGCGGCGGCTCCAACGCGATGGGCATCTTCCACGAGTTCATCCCGGACGCCGGGGTGCGGCTGGTCGGCTGCGAGGCGGCCGGTGAGGGCGCCGAGACCCCGCGCCACGCGGCCACCCTCACCAAGGGCGACCCGGGCGTGCTGCACGGCGCCCGCACCTACGTGCTGCAGGACGAGGACGGCCAGACCATCGAGAGCCACTCCATCTCGGCGGGCCTGGACTACCCGGGCGTCGGCCCCGAGCACGCCTGGCTGAAGGACACCGGCCGGGCCGAGTACCGCCCGATCACCGACGACGCCGCGATGCAGGCGCTTCGCCTGCTCTCCCGCACCGAGGGGATCATCCCGGCCATCGAGAGCGCGCACGCGCTGGCCGGCGCGCTCGACCTGGGCCGCGAGCTGGGCCCGGGGGCGACCATCCTGGTCAACCTCTCCGGCCGGGGCGACAAGGACATGCACACCGCCGCGCAGTACTTCGGCCTCTACGACACCGACGCCGAGGGGGGCAACTGACCATGGCTTCCAAGCTCACCGAGATCCTCGCCGCCGCCAAGGCGGAGAGCCGGGCCGCCCTGGTCGGCTACCTGCCGGCCGGCTTCCCGACCGTGGACGGCGGCATCCGGGCGGTCAACGCCCTGATCGAGGGCGGCTGCGACATCGTCGAGGTCGGCCTGCCGCACTCGGACCCGGTGCTGGACGGCGCGACCATCCAGACCGCCGACGACATCGCGCTGCGCGGCGGGGTCCGGATCAAGGACGTGCTGCGCACCGTGCAGGAGGTCGCGGCGGCCCACCCGGCGGCCGCGGTGCTGGTGATGACCTACTGGAACCCGGTGGACCGGTACGGCACCGCCCGGTTCGCCGCCGACCTGGCCGCGGCCGGCGGGGCCGGCGTGATCCTGCCCGACCTGCCGGTCGAGGAGTCCGGGCCGTGGCGCGCGGCGGCGGCCGAGCACGGCCTGGACACCGTCTTCGTGGTCGCGCCGAGCAGCCGGGACCCGCGGCTGGCCGAGGTCACCGCGGCCGGCAGCGGCTTCGTCTACGCGGCGGCCGTGATGGGGGTCACCGGGAGCCGGGCCCAGGTCGGCGAGCTGGCCGAGGACCTGGTCGCGCGCACCCGGGCCACCACCGAGCTGCCGGTCTGCGTCGGTCTCGGGGTCTCCACGGCGGCCCAGGCGGCCGAGGTGGCCGGCTTCGCGGACGGCGTGATCGTCGGCTCGGCCTTCGTCCAGCGGATCCTGGACGCGGACGGGGACGAGGAGGCCGGCCTGGCGGCCGTCCGGGCGCTCGCCGCCGACCTCGCCGCCGGGGTCCGCAAGCGCTGACCTGACGGCTCGATGGCCCGCCGCCCCCGCCGAGGGGGTGGCGGGCCATCGGCGTTCCCGCCCGTTCCCCGTACGGGTGAAGAATGTGCGGCTGACGTGTCATCAATAGTGACCGGGCGTTGGACCGGAGGCGGCCGGGGGAATGTCTCTCGCCGTCTGTGTTCGCGCACTTCTGACCGTTTGAGGGGAAGCTTCCGTGCCCTGCCTCCAGCGTGCCGTACTCGTCAGGGCCGCCGCCGCCGTCCTGGTACTGGCCGCGGCGTTCGGGGGTGAGCACGCGGTCGGGCACGCGCTGGCCAAGCGCGGCGCGGAGCGCGCGGCGCAGCAGGCCACCCAGCCGGCGCCCGCCCCGGTGGTCAAACCGGGCAGATAGTGTTTCCTCCCCCATTCGGGTGAATGGGGTAATGTGCAAGAACAGGGTCATATCCCCTACGGTTCATCAGGTAGCCCAGACCGCAGGTCCGTCCGGGCGGACGGTGTTCCCGAGGGGGTCGCACAGATCATGATGGGCAGTCAGCATGACAGCGCGTCGGCTCAGCCGGTCGCGCCACCGGCCGTGCCGGTCGGCCGGTCCACCGGGGCGGTCGAGTGGACCGGCACCGCCGTCCGGCTGGGCCTGGCCGTGGTCTGGGCCTGGGCCGGGCTGGCCAAGGTCTCCGATCCGGCGGTGGCCGCCCAGGCGGTCCGGGCCTACCGGATCCTGCCGGAGGGGCTGGTCAAACCGGTCGGGTACGGGCTGCCGTTCCTGGAGCTGGCGGTGGCCCTGCTGCTGGTGGTCGGCCTCGGGGCGCGGATCGTCGGGGTGATCTCCACGGTGCTGCTGCTGACCTTCATCGCCGGCATCTCCTCGGCCTGGGCGCGCGGGATCTCGATCGACTGCGGCTGCTTCGGCGGCGGCGGCGCGGTGGACGCCTCGCAGACCGAGTACCTGCAGGAGATCCTGCGGGACATCGGCTTCCTGTTGCTGGCGCTCTGGCTGGTGTTCCGCCCCCGCACCAGGCTGTCGGCCGACGCCTGGCTGGCCGGCTAGCCACCCCACCCCGATCCCGCACGTCGTCGAGAGCAGTTGAGAGCAAGTCATGAGTGAGAAGAACCGAGAAGGCAAGCGCACGGCCCGCGAGCGGATGCTGGAGAAGCGGGCCACGGAGGAGAGCCAGGCCGCGCGGAAGAAGAAGCTGATCGTCCTCGGTTCGGTGGGCGTGGTACTGGCCGCCGCGGTCGGCGTCGGGGTCGCGGTGCAGAGCCAGCGCGCCAAGCCGGACCGGCCGACCGCCGCGCCGGCCGGCGCGATCGGCGACAAGAGCCTGGTGATCCCGGACGGTCCGGCCAACGCGCCGTCCACGATGACCGTCTACGAGGACCCGCGCTGCCCCGCCTGCGGTGCCTTCGAGCACGACTTCGCCGCGACCGTGGACCAGTTGCAGGACCAGGGCAAGCTCCACGGCAACTACCACATCGTGTCCTTCATCGACCGGCACGACAACGGCAAGGGCTCCAAGAACGGCGCCAACGCGTTGGCCTGCGCGCAGAACGCCGGGTACTTCCGCGCCTACCACGACGTGCTCTACCGCAACCAGCCGAACGAGACCACCGACCCCTGGGCTGACCGGAACAAGCTGGTCGACCTGGCCAAGCAGGTCCCCGGGCTGGACTCACCGGCCTTCGAGAGCTGCGTCAAGAACAACACCTACGGCAGCTGGGTCTCCGCGGTGGAGCAGGACTTCGACAAGTCCGGCTACAGCTCGACCCCGACCATCCTGCTCAACGGCAAGCCGATCTACCCCAAGAACGGCAACGAGGAGATCACCCCGGACAACCTGGTGAAGTGGGTGAACGAGGCGAACGCCGGCAAGCCGCTGGGCACCACCGGGTCGGCCTCGGCGAGTCCCGCGCCGACCGGTACCGCCTCGCAGACCCCGGCCGCGAGTGCGAGTGCGAGTGCCAGCGCGAGTGCGAGTGCGAGTGCGAGCGCGAGTGCGAGTGCGAGTGCGAGTGCCAGCGCCGGTGCGAGCTCCACCGGCTGAGCGGGGGTTTTCCGCGCGCGGGCGTCGATGAGGGCGGATCGCCGGATCACGACGGGGTAGCGTCGACCTTGTCATGGATATCGCTTACATTCCGAGCCCGTCGCGGGGCGTCATCCACCTCGGCCCGATCCCGCTGCGCGCGTACGCCTTCTGCATCATCATCGGTGTCGCCGTCGCCGTCTGGCTCGGCAGCAAGCGCTGGGTCGCCCGCGGCGGCGGCAAGCACACGGTCGGCGATGTCGCGGTCTGGGCGGTGCCGTTCGGGCTGGTCGGTGGTCGCCTCTACCACGTGATCACCGATCACCAGCTGTACTTCGACAAGGGCCAGGACCCCTGGAACGCGCTGCGGATCTGGGAGGGCGGGCTCGGCATCTGGGGGGCCATCGCGCTCGGCGCGGTCGGTGCCTGGATCGGCTGCCGACGGCGGGGAGTCCCGCTGCCGGCCTACGCGGACGCCATCGCGCCGGGCATCGCGCTCGCCCAGGCCTGCGGGCGCTGGGGCAACTGGTTCAACCAGGAGTTGTACGGCCGGGCGACCACGCTGCCCTGGGGCCTGGAGATCCACAAGACGCTGCCGGACGGCACGGTGGTCAACGGGGTCTTCCAGCCGACCTTCCTGTACGAGTCGATCTGGTGCGTCGGTGTCGCGTTCCTGGTGCTCTGGGCCGATCGCCGCTACGCCCTGGGCCACGGCCGGGCGTTCGCGCTGTACGTGGCCGCCTACACGGTGGGGCGGGCCTGGATCGAGTACCTGCGGATCGACGAGGCACACCACATCCTCGGCCTGCGGTTGAACGACTGGACCTCGATCGTGGTCTTCCTCGGCGCGGTGGTGTACCTGGTGGTGGTCGGCCGCAAGCGGCCGGACCGGGAGGCGCCGGACGCGATCGACCCGACCGTCCGTGCGGAGTCGGCCGCAGTGGAGTCGCCAGCGGCGGACTCGGCTGCGGCCGGGGCGGCCGACACCGAAGCCGGTGGACCCTCTGGGGACGAAAGCGCAGGTCAGCGAGGTTAGCCAGGGCTTGCTTGCTGGAAAGCGTCAGATCATCGGACTACTTTCGGAGCGTGACAGCCCTGCGGGCAGCCCTTTTCCCACGGTGATGCGCCGTGCCCGGCTGCGGACAGGGGGGAATTCCGCACCGGAGGCCGAAACGCCATGAGCACCATCGTCGCCGAGCCCACCCTGGACAACCCGCCCCCGCGGATCCCGGACGCCGACCACCACCGTGACGTCAACGGCGGCTGGCTGCGCCCGGCGGTGTTCGGCGCGATGGACGGCCTGGTCTCCAACTTCGCGCTGATGACCGGCGTGGTCGGCGGCGCGGCCGGCCACGGCACGATCGTCCTCACCGGCCTGGCCGGCCTGGCGGCCGGCGCCTGCTCGATGGCGGCGGGGGAGTACACCTCGGTCGCCTCGCAGCGCGAGCTGGTCGAGGCGGAGATCGAGGCCGAGCGGATCGAGTTGCGCCGCAACCCGCGCGGCGAGCTGGCCGAGCTGGCCCAGCTCTACGTCGGCCGCGGGGTGGACCCGGACCTGGCCCACGAGGTGGCCCGGCAGCTCACCCGCGACCCGGAGCAGGCGCTGGAGGTCCACGCCCGGGAGGAACTCGGCATCGACCCGCATGACCTGCCGAACCCGCTGGTGGCCGCGGTCTCCTCGTTCGGCTGCTTCGCGCTCGGCGCGCTGCTGCCGCTGCTGCCCTACCTGCTGGGCGCCACCTCGCTGCTCCCGGCGCTGGTCATCGCGCTGCTCGGGCTCTTCCTGTGCGGCGCGGTGGTGGCCCGGGTGACCGCCCGCAGCTGGTGGTTCAGCGGCCTGCGGCAGCTGGTGCTGGGCAGTGGGGCGGCCGGGGTGACCTACCTGCTGGGCTGGCTCATCGGTGGCCACGTCGGCTGAACGGGCTGTCGGAACGTACGACGGGTTGCATGTTCATACGAATGGGCGAGTGACGTTCCACACATAGGCCGGCCTCGCCGGTCCCCCTACCATCGCCGTCGGGCGCTCAGGGCCATCGGTCCAGCGCCTCGGACCGCTCCCGGAGGGCGGAATCACAGGACGGTTCACGCGGGCGCCCGCCCCGGCGGATTTCCACTCTGTTTCGGGCGGTTAACGGCGGGGCACACTTGGGGAGCGCGCGGACCGCGTAGTCCGCCCCCCTTGCCTCCATTACCGGCCGGTAACAGCCTCTGACCTGGGGTTGCGTCCGCCATGTGGACGACAGATTCCACTTCCCGGGATGTTGGGCATCATGTAACTTGCACGAACCCGCAGAGGGCCAACGTCGTCCCTGTTGCACCCGCACCTCCGGCCATCGGCCGGGAGATGCCCCCCATGCCAAGACGACGACGGGAGAGCCGATGCTGTCTGCATCCCCGCACTCCGCCGACGAGCCCCAGGGCAGCGCCGTGCGCCCCTACTCGCTCGTCCCGGACGCGCGACCTGCTGCTCAGGGCCTGTACGACCCGCGGAACGAGCACGATGCCTGCGGCGTCGGCTTCGTCGCCACGCTGACCGGCAGGGCCGATCACACCATCGTCGAGCAGGCGCTCACCGTCCTGCGCAACCTGGAGCACCGCGGCGCCACCGGCGCCGAGCCGGACTCCGGCGACGGCGCCGGAATCCTCACCCAGATCCCGGACGCCTTCCTGCGCGCCAGGGCCGGCTTCGAGTTGCCCGCCGCCGGTTCCTACGCGGTCGGCATCGCCTTCCTCCCCGACGAGGACGCCGCCGACGCCGCCGCGGTCACCGCCATCGAGGCCATCGCCGCCGAGGAGGGCCTGACCGTCCTCGGCTGGCGCGACGTGCCGACCGCCCCCGACCTGCTGGGCGCCACCGCCCGCTCGGTGATGCCGCGGTTCCGCCAGCTCTTCGTCACCCACGGCGAGCGGACCGGCCTGGAGCTGGACCGGATCGCCTTCGTGCTGCGCAAGCGTGCCGAACGCGAGGCCGGGGTCTACTTCCCCTCGCTCTCCGCGCGGACCATCGTCTACAAGGGCATGCTGACCACCGGGCAGCTGGAGCCGTTCTTCCCGGACCTGTCCGACCGGCTCTTCGCCTCGGCCCTCGGCCTGGTGCACTCCCGGTTCTCCACCAACACCTTCCCGAGCTGGCCGCTGGCCCACCCGTACCGCTTCGTCGCGCACAACGGCGAGATCAACACGGTCAAGGGCAACCGCAACTGGATGACCGCGCGGGAGTCCCAGCTCGCCACCGACCTGATTCCGGCCAACGAGAACGGGCAGGGGCTCGACCGGATCTTCCCGATCTGCACCCCGGAGCACTCCGACTCGGCCTCCTTCGACGAGGTCCTGGAGCTGCTGCACCTCAGCGGCCGGTCGCTGCCGCACTCCGTGCTGATGATGATCCCGGAGGCCTGGGAGAACCACGCCACCATGGACCCGGCCCGGCGGGCCTTCTACCAGTACCACTCCAACCTGATGGAGCCCTGGGACGGCCCGGCCTGCGTCACCTTCACCGACGGCACCCGGATCGGCGCGGTGCTGGACCGCAACGGCCTGCGCCCGGCCCGCTACTGGGTCACCGAGGACGGCCTGGTGGTGCTCTCCTCCGAGGTCGGCGTGCTCGACCTGGACCAGCAGAAGGTGGTCCGCAAGGGCCGGCTGCAGCCCGGCAAGATGTTCCTGGTCTCGCTGGACGAGAACCGGATCGTCGACGACGAGGAGATCAAGTCCGCCCTCGCCGCCGAGCACCCCTACGAGGAGTGGCTGGCCGCCGGCCAGATCCAGCTCTCCAAGCTGCCCGAGCGCGAGCACATCGCGCACACCCACGCCTCGGTGACCCGCCGCCAGCAGACCTTCGGCTACACCGAGGAGGAGCTGCGGGTCATCCTCGCGCCGATGGCCCGCACCGGCGGTGAGGCGCTCGGCTCGATGGGCACCGACTCGCCGATCGCCGCGCTCTCCGAGAAGCCCCGGCTGCTCTTCGACTACTTCGTGCAGCTGTTCGCGCAGGTCACCAACCCGCCGCTGGACGCCATCCGCGAGGAGCTCGTCACCTCGCTGCTGAGCAACCTCGGCCCCGAGGGCAACCTGCTCGGCGCGGAGGCGGCCGCCTGTCGCTCGGTCGCCATGCCGTTCCCGGTGATCGACAACGACGAGCTCGCCAAGCTGATCCACATCAACGCCGACGGCGACCAGCCCGGCCTGAAGGCGGTCACCCTCTCCGGCCTCTACCGGGTCTCCGGCGGCGGCGAGGCGCTGGCCGCCCGGCTCCAGGCGATCGCGGACGAGGCCGACGCGGCGATCGCGGACGGCGCCCGGATCATCGTGCTGTCCGACCGTCACTCCGACGCCGAGCACGCGCCGATCCCCTCGCTGCTGCTCACCTCCGCGGTGCACCACCACCTGATCCGCACCAAGCAGCGCACCAAGGTCTCGCTGCTGGTCGAGGCCGGTGACGTGCGCGAGGTGCACCACGTGGCGCTGCTGATCGGCTACGGCGCGGGCGCGGTCAACCCGTACCTGGCGATGGAGTCGGTCGAGGACCTGGTCGCCCAGGGTGTCTTCATCCAGGGGGTCGAGCCCGAGAAGGCGATCCGGAACCTGATCAAGGCGCTCGGCAAGGGCGTGCTCAAGGTGATGTCCAAGATGGGCATCTCCACCGTGGCCTCCTACCGCGGCGCCCAGGTGTTCGAGGCGATCGGCCTCTCCCCGGAGCTGGTGGGCGGCTACTTCGCCGGTACCACCAGCAAGCTCGGCGGCATCGGCCTGGACGAGCTCGCCCGGGAGACCGCCGCCCGGCACGCCAAGGCCTACCCGGCCTCCGGCATCTCCGCCGCGCACCGCGCGCTGGAGATCGGCGGCGAGTACCAGTGGCGCCGCGAGGGCGAGCCGCACCTGTTCGACCCGGACACCGTCTTCCGGCTGCAGCACGCCACCCGCACCCGCCGGTACGACATCTTCAAGCAGTACACCGAGCGGGTGAACGAGCAGTCCGAGCGGCTGATGACGCTGCGCGGCCTGTTCCAGCTGGACGCCAGGGGCCGTGCGCCGGTCCCGGTGGAGGAGGTCGAGCCGGTCTCCGAGATCGTCAAGCGGTTCTCCACCGGTGCGATGTCCTACGGCTCGATCTCGATGGAGGCGCACGAGACGCTGGCCATCGCGATGAACCGGCTCGGCGGCAAGTCCAACACCGGTGAGGGCGGCGAGGACCCGGAGCGGCTGTACGACCCGGAGCGCCGCTCGGCGATCAAGCAGGTCGCCTCCGGCCGGTTCGGCGTCACCTCCGAGTACCTGGTCAACGCGGACGACATCCAGATCAAGATGGCCCAGGGCGCCAAGCCCGGTGAGGGCGGCCAGCTGCCCGGCCACAAGGTCTACCCGTGGGTGGCGAAGACCCGCCACTCCACCCCGGGCGTCGGCCTGATCTCCCCGCCGCCGCACCACGACATCTACTCGATCGAGGACCTGGCGCAGCTGATCCACGACCTCAAGAACGCCAACCCGCAGGCCCGCATCCACGTGAAGCTGGTCTCCGAGGTCGGCGTCGGCACGGTCGCGGCGGGCGTCTCCAAGGCGCACGCGGACGTCGTGCTGGTCTCCGGCCACGACGGCGGCACCGGCGCGTCCCCGCTGACCAGCCTCAAGCACGCCGGCGGCCCGTGGGAGCTCGGCCTGGCCGAGACCCAGCAGACCCTGCTGCTGAACGGCCTGCGCGACCGGATCGTGGTGCAGACCGACGGCCAGCTGAAGACCGGCCGGGACGTGGTGATCGCCGCGCTGCTCGGTGCCGAGGAGTTCGGTTTCGCCACCGCGCCGCTGGTGGTCTCCGGCTGCATCATGATGCGGGTCTGCCACCTGGACACCTGTCCGGTCGGCGTGGCCACCCAGAACCCGGTGCTCCGCGAGCGGTTCTCCGGCAAGCCCGAGTTCGTGGTCAACTTCTTCGAGTTCATCGCCGAGGAGGTCCGCGAGCTCCTCGCCGAGCTGGGCTTCCGCTCGATCGAGGAGGCGGTCGGCCACGCCGAGCACATCGACCCGACCGCCGCCGTCGACCACTGGAAGGCCGCCGGGCTCGACCTGGCCCCGCTCTTCCACGTGCCGGAGCTGCCGGCGGGCGCGGCGCTGCACCGCACCATCGACCAGGACCACGCGCTGGACAAGGCGCTGGACAACCAGCTCATCGAGCTGAGCCAGGACGCCCTGGAGCGCGGCGAGGCGGTCCGGATCCAGCTGCCGATCCGCAACGTCAACCGGACGGTCGGCACCATGCTGGGTCACCAGGTGACCAAGCGGTACCGCGGCGAGGGCCTGCCCGAGGGCACCATCGACGTCACCTTCACCGGCTCGGCCGGGCAGTCGTTCGGCGCCTTCGTGCCGCGCGGCATCACCCTGCGACTGGAGGGCGACGCGAACGACTACGTGGGCAAGGGACTCTCCGGTGGCGTGCTGGTGATCCGGCCGGCCCGGGACGCGGCGGCGATCGGCGCCGACGCCCAGCACCACGTGATCGCCGGCAACACCATCGGGTACGGCGCCACCAGCGGCCGGATCCACCTGCGCGGCAAGGCCGGTGAGCGTTTCGCGGTCCGCAACTCGGGCGCCACCCTGGTGGTCGAGGGGGTCGGTGACCACGGCCTGGAGTACATGACCGGTGGCCGGGTGGTCGTCCTCGGCGAGACCGGCCGCAACCTGGCCGCGGGCATGTCCGGCGGCATCGGGTACGTGCTGGACCTGCGCCCGGCCAACGTCAACGGCGGCATGGTGGGCATCGAGGCTCCCGACGCCGCCGACCGGGAGTGGCTGCGGGCGACCGTCCAGCAGCACTACGAGGAGACCGGCTCGACGGTGGCCGCCGAGCTGCTGGCCGACTGGGGCAGCGGGGTCTCCCGGTTCTCCAAGATCATGCCGACCGACTACAAGGCAGTGCTCGCCGCCAAGGACGCCGCCGAGCGCGACGGACTCTCCGAGTCCGAGACCACTCGCAAGATGATGGAGGCGGCACATGGCTGACCCCAAGGGCTTCCTGACGACCCCGAAGCAGCTGGCCGAGCGCCGCCCGGTGGACGTCCGACTGCGCGACTGGAACGAGGTCTACGTCGAGCGCGGCCTGCTGCCGATCATCAGCAAGCAGGCCGGCCGCTGCATGGACTGCGGCATCCCGTTCTGCCACAACGGCTGTCCGCTCGGGAACCTGATCCCGGAGTGGAACGACCTGGCCTACCGGGACGACTGGCGCGGCGCCATCGAGCGGCTGCACGCGACCAACAACTTCCCGGAGTTCACCGGCCGGCTCTGCCCGGCGCCGTGCGAGTCGGCCTGCGTGCTGGGGATCAACCAGGACGCGGTGACTATCAAGAACGTCGAGGTCACCATCATCGACAAGGCCTGGGACCGCGGCGGGGTCACCCCGCAGGTCCCGGAGCGGCTCTCCGGCAAGACGGTCGCCGTGGTCGGCTCCGGCCCGGCCGGCCTGGCCGCCGCCCAGCAGCTCACCCGGGCCGGACACACCGTGGTGGTGTACGAGCGGGCCGACCGGATCGGCGGCCTGCTGCGGTACGGCATCCCCGAGTTCAAGATGGAGAAGCGCCACATCAACCGCCGCATCGAGCAGATGCGCGCGGAGGGCACCCGGTTCCGCACCGGCGTGGAGATCGGCGTCGACCTGACCGGGCAGCAGCTGCGCGAGCGGTTCGACGCCGTGGTGGTCGCCGCGGGTGCCACCACCGCGCGTGATCTGCCCGTCCCGGGGCGGGAGTTCAAGGGCATCCACCAGGCGATGGAGTACCTGCCGCTGGCCAACAAGGTGCAGGAGGGCGACTACGTCGAGTCGCCGATCAGCGCCAAGGGCAAGCACGTGGTGGTGATCGGCGGCGGCGACACCGGCGCGGACTGCGTCGGCACCGCGCACCGGCAGGGCGCGGCCTCGGTCACCCAGCTGGAGATCATGCCGCGGCCGAGCGACGACCGTCCGGCCCACCAGCCCTGGCCGACCATGCCGATGACCTACAAGGTCACCTCCGCGCACGAGGAGGGCGGTGAGCGGGTCTACTCCGTCAACACCACCCGCTTCACCGCGGACGAGGACGGCAACGTGGCCGAACTCCACCTGGTCGAGGTGGAGTTCAAGGACGGCCGGTTCGTGCCGGTGCCCGGCACCGAGCGGTCCATCCCGGCCCAGCTGGTCACCCTGGCGATGGGCTTCACCGGCACCGACGTGCGCAACGGCCTGGTGGAGCAGCTCGGCGTCGAGCTGGACGCCCGCGGCAACGTGGCCCGCGACGGCGCCTTCGCCACCAGCGTGGACGGCGTGTACGTCTGCGGCGACGCGGGCCGTGGCCAGTCGCTGATCGTCTGGGCCATCGCGGAGGGCCGCTCGGCCGCCGCCGCGGTGGACCGCTACCTCGCGGGCGCCACCGCGCTGCCCGCCCCGATCCGTCCGACCGACCGCCCGCTGGTGGTCTGACCCCGCAGCCTCACCGCACCACCCTCCCCGCAGTTGCCCGGCCCGCCGGGCGGCACCACCGCGGGCCCGCCAGAGCCGCCGGGCCGCGCGGAGTTCCAGGACGGCGCCCGCCCCCTCCCCGACCACGTGGGGGGCGGGCGCCGTCGCGTCCGGGGCCGGCAGTGTGATGATCTTGTGCGATCCGCCGATCGGCGGATCCGGTGGTGGTCCTGTCGAGGCGGTCCCCGCGGCGGCGGGGACGTGGCAGACTGCCGCCGGGGTGGGGCATCGGACGAGGGGAGGGCTGATGAGTTTCCTGAGTCAACCCCTATGCCGCCAAAGTGGTCTCGGGAGTCGTTTTGATCTTGCTGTTGGCCTGGTGGGTGTCGGGGTCGTAGGGC